>NZ_JAXCID010000016.1:0-87752 GCF_035985125.1 Arthrobacter sp. CG_A4
AACACAACCAACACCCCCGGGAAAACGGGAGAAGAAAGCTGCAAAATTTGAAACCAGCTGTAAAAACCAGACCCACCACACAAAGCGGCAGGCCCAGCCAATTCAACCAATTCAATACAATAAATTGGTATCAACAAACTTGGCACACTATTGAGTTCTCAAACAACAGAAACACCCGGCACCACCACAACCACACGGTCGCGGATCGCTCCGGAGCAACTTCCCAAACTTACCCGGCACCAGCCCCCGATGCAAATCCCGCTTCCAGGACCACACCAGCAACCACACCGCCCCCACCCGAACCCGCAGCGCACAAAAACGCCAACCAGATCCTGGCCTTGAAAATTAGGGGATTGGCCGCCTCCGGTTCCCAGCAAATCCGCTGGTCTCCCCCGTGGCGACTTAGAAAACAATACACCCACCCAACCCCCACCGCAAACCAGCCCCACCCGCGGTGTCCGCGAACCGGCAAGCAGCATCCCGTCCACGCTGGGGCGACCGCAGACCCGCACTTAAACGCAGGAGGGGCCGGCAACCAAACGGTTGCCGGCCCCTCCTCAAGCCACTGGATTCAGGAGTGCTGAATTACCAGGAAGACTTCTTGATACCCGGGAGCTCACCGCGGTGAGCCATGTCGCGGAAGCGAACACGGGAGATACCGAACTTCTGGAAGGTGCCGCGGGGGCGGCCATCGATGATGTCGCGGTTACGCAGACGCACCGGTGAGGCGTTGCGGGGCAGCTTCTGCAGGCCGAGGCGTGCAGCTTCGCGGACTTCGTCGGTCGAGTTGGGATCAACCAGAGCCTTCTTCAGTTCGAGGCGCTTTGCAGCATAACGCTCGACGATGACTTTACGCTGTTCATTCTTAGCGATCATTGACTTCTTAGCCATGTGTTTAGCGCTCCTCTCGGAATTCGACGTGCTGGCGGATTTTGGGGTCGTATTTCTTCAGAACCATGCGGTCCGGGTCGTTACGACGGTTCTTCCGCGTCACGTAGGTGTAACCCGTGCCCGCGGTCGACTTGAGCTTGATGATCGGACGTACGTCCTTATCCTTTGCCATTAGAGCTTCACTCCTCGTGCCAGGATGGCGGCGACAACTGCATCGATGCCACGAACGTCGATGGTCTTGATGCCCTTTGCAGAGAGCTGCAGAGTGACATTACGGCGCAGGGACGGAACCCAGTAGCGCTTCTTCTGGATGTTCGGGTCGAACCGGCGCTTGTTGCGGCGGTGCGAGTGCGAAATGCTGTGTCCAAAGCCCGGCTCGGCTCCGGTCACCTGGCAGTGTGCTGCCATGACGACTCTCCTCAAAAATGAACGAAACGGTTGGCGGAGTTCCCGCTCAACCGTGCGGCAGGCAGCGTCCGCAGTCCAGCCCCACCCGTGATCGATAGTTCCGCAGTGTGCAGGCAGACGGCGTAAGCCGGCTGCCTTCATCATTGCGGCGAAGATTGTGGGCCACGGGTACCGGGCAGGGGAAACCTTTCGGAAAGCCACCGCGAAGTACCGGGATGCTGGGCGAATACAGGAGTGCACGCAACTTGAGCCCCTAACTACCGGCCGCCAGGACTGTCGATTCTGCCGACAATTCCCGCCAACCGGAGCAATTGCACACGCTCCGCGCCACCTAGCGCCTACCAAGTCTACGAGCTTGGCGAATTAAAGACCAATCCGGTGTGCCGGGGTGCATGAAGGGCGGCCGTCCACGTGGACGTGCTGGCGACGCCGGGTTTCCGCGCTTAGAGGTGGGTGAGCCGGGAGTAGCGCGGAGTCAGGCCGTCTCCCGAGGACTTCCCCGTGACCCGGCGGACCACCCACGGGCCGGCGAACTCGCGTACCCAGCGGGCGTTGGCACGGATTGCCTCTGCTCTGCCCAGGTCCGGCACCGGCGTCATGGGCGGGATGTCGATCGTGTGGCGGTGCTCCAGGACGGTGAGGACGCGCCTGGCCATGTTCGCGTGGCCGGCGGCGGACATATGCATCCGGTCGGTGCCCCACATGCCCCAGTCGTAATATTCGCTGAAGCGCCAGTAGTCCACCAGCAGGGCGCCGTGGTCACCGGCGATTCCGCGGACTAGCTCGTTGTAGATGGCGGTGCGGCCGCGCATGGTGCCGAAAATCTTGGAGCCGCGGGCGTCGAAGCCGGTGAACATCACCACGGTGGCGCCGGCGGCCTTGAGTTTGCGGATACCGGCGTCGTATTCCCCCAGCAGCTCGTCGACATCAACCCGGGGGCGGAGGATGTCATTTGCGCCGGCATAGATGCTCACGAGCGTCGGTTTGAGTTCGACGGCGGCGTCCACCTGCTCTGCCATGATCTGGCGAATTTTTCTCCCGCGGATGGCGAGGTTCGCGTAGCCGAACCCCGGGTCCGCGGCGCCCAGCTGCTCGGCTACCCGGTCAGCCCAGCCCCGGACGCCGTTGGGACGGGCGGGGTCGTCGTCGCCGACGCCTTCCGTGAAGGAGTCTCCGATGGCTACATAGCGGGACGTGAAATCCATACGCCCAGTCTGCCAGCAGTTGCCCCAAGCAAACAAAGCGTAGGACAACGGGCCGGCAGCTACTCCCGGATCCGGACGGCCGATTCGCGCAGGTACTGCTCCACCCGGGTGTAGGCGTCCCGGGTGAGGGCCTTCCACAGGCCGATGGCGAGTCGCGGCTCGCTCTCTTCCAGCTCTGCGATGGACTCGGCGCTGAGCACCATGACTTCGACCGGGCCGACTGCCCGCACCGTGGTCTCCTGCCGGTTGCCGCTGCCGAGCGCCAGTTCACCGAACGTCATGCCCGCGCTGAGGGTATTGAGTTTGACCCGGTCGGCGGTGGGCCCCGGGGAGGTGCTGCTGACCTTGCCGGAGGTGATGAAGTAGACCCCGCCAAACCGAAGCCCGACGCGGCGGATGACGTCGCCGTCGTCGTACTTCCTCGCTGTCATCAGGGCCTGCAAAGCCTCGGCGTCCGCGTCCTCCAGCGGCGCCAGGGCGGGCGAGGCGGTCACCGGAACGTGATCCGGCAACAGCAGCTGGTTCCCGTAGTGCGCCAGCAGAAGATTTTCGCAGTACTCGACGGCGGCGTTCCGGGTGGCGTAGGACGGCACCGGCTGGCCGGTTTCCTGGTTTAACGACTCCGCCACCGAGCCGTCCGCCTCGATCAGCACGAGTCCGCGGCCGGCGCCGGCCATCCCCTCCCGGGCCGTGCCCAGCATCCGGACAGCGACCTCGCCAACCTGGTCCGTGCGGCGCAGATCCAGGACCACAAGCTCGACGTCGTCCTCCAGCGCGCTGAGCTCCCGCACCATGGACTCGGTTCCGGCGAAGAGCAGGTCGCCGTTGAGCTCGATCACGCGGGCCCGGTGGCCGTGGGCGCGGAGGACATCGGCGGCCTCGTCGTTGCGGCGGATGCCCGAGGGCGTCTCGGTGACATCGTACGCGGCGAGGATGGCGGACCGGCCGGTCCGCGCCGCGCGGACGAAGTGCAGTTCCATGTCCCGGGAAAGCCGCTGGGCGGTTGCCAGCCCGCGCACGCTGCTGCCGTGCTCGTCCAGCGGCGGCGAGTAGACGGCGAGGCCCACCTGGCCGGGCAGCACCGCGATGATCCCGCCGGCCACGCCGCTCTTTCCGGGCATGCCGACGCTGCTGATCCAGGCCCCGGCGTCGTCATACATCCCGGAGGTCATCATTACCGAAAGCACCCGCTCCACCGGCCCTATCTCCAGCACCTGCTTGCCGCTGAGCGGATTCCGGCCGCTATTGGCAAGCGTGGCGGCCATGATGGAAAGGTCAAAGCAGTTCACCAGCACCGAGCATTGGCGGAAATAGTCCTCAAGGACCGGGGTGGGATCATCTTCGATGATGTTGAAGGAACGCAGCAGGTGCGCAAGGGCAGTGTTGCGGTGGCCGTGCTTGACCTCGGATTCATAGACCTTCTCGCTGACCGAGAGCTGCCGGCCGGCGAAGGCTGAATACGTGCTGAGAATCCGCTTGAAGCCGGACTGCCCGCCGGAGCCCTTGATCAGGGAGGTGGCGGTGAGGGCGCCGGCATTGATCATGGCATTTGCCGGGCGGCCGGTCCCCGCGGCCAGGGAAATCTCGTTGAAGGAATCACCCGAGGGCTCGACGTCCACCTTGGCATCCACGGCGTCGCAGCCCAGATCCTCCAGGGCCAGCCCGTAGGTGAACGGTTTGGAAATGGACTGGATGGTGAATTCCTCGCGGGTGTCCCCCACCTCGTACACCTGGCCGTCCACCGTGGCAAGGGCGATGCCGAAGTTGTCCGGATCCACGTTGGCCATCGCCGGAATGGTGCTGTACGGCGTGCCGTCCTTGAGCCTGGCAATCTCGGCGTGGATCTGGCGCAGGTAGCTGTCGATCGGCGATTCCATAGTGCCAACACTAGGCGACGCCGCGTTCGGGGAAGCATGGCCGGTGGGTCTCAGGCCTCTTTGCTGTCCCGCAGGATCCAGTGGTCCTTATCCAGGCGGCCGACGATTTTCTCGCCGATCCTGGCGAGGTCGGCGACGTCCTCCTCGCTCAGTGCATCGAGGAACAACGAACGGACGGCCCCGACGTGGGCGGGGGCGAGCTCCTCGATGGTTTCCATCCCGGCGCCGGTGAGGTGCGCCGTCGTGACCCGGGCATCTCCGGGGTGCGGGCGGCGCTCCACCCACCCGCGGGCCTGCAGCTTGGTGACCACATGGGACAGCCGGGACAGCGAGGCGCTGGTGCGCGCGGCCAGTTCACTCATGGCCAGATAGTGGCCTTCTGCCTCGGAGAGCATCGCGAGGACATTGTAGTCAAAGAGGGAGAGCTTGCGCGCGTGGTGGAGGTGCGTGTCCAGGGCCGCCGGAAGCAGGGTGTTAATGCTCAGCTGGGCCAGCCAGGCCCGGCGTTCGTCGGCGTTCAGCCAGCGCGGTTCAGTCATGGTCACAGTCTAGGAGAACTAAAGCTTGACGGTTCAACTGCGCTGATTCGGAAGGTAGCCGTGCCCCTGCCGGGCTGTGCCCAGGCAGTAGGCTGGCCCTATGTACGTAGTCTCCCTGACCTACAAGGTCCCCGAAGAGATCGTTGACTTCCATCTCCCGGCGCACGTCACGTGGCTGCAGGACGCCTTCGACCAAGGCGTTTTTATGGTTGCGGGGCGGAAGATTCCACGCACGGGCGCGCTGCTGCTATCCAACGCGGACCGGTCGGTCCTTGATGCTGTGCTGGCCAGGGACCCGTTCTCCGTGAACGGGGTTGCCGAATTCGAGGTCATGGAGTTCCATGCCAACCGGGTGGCCCCGGGCTACGAAAACCTGCTGGACAGCTGAGCGCCCGGCCCTGCCCGGTTTAGTCCGGTCCGGCTTGGTCCACGGTGATTTTGGCGGTCAGTTTCTTCAGTCCGCCCTTCTGCGGGACCCTGACCGGCTCCGGCCAGCGGGGGCTGAGCTCGTCCCCCAGCGTGACGCCGCGGAGCTTGCGCCCGAACAGCGGCAGGACCCAGTCACGGACCCAGCGGCGCTGCCTTCGCTCCCAGTCCCGGAGGCCCAGTTTCGCGGGCGGCTCCCACTCCTTGGGCTTGACCTTGTGCGGGACGCCGAGTTGGTCCAGGACTTGCCCGGCGAGGTACTTGTGGCCCGCTTTGGACATGTGCAGCCGGTCCGAATCCCACATCCGCGGGTCGTAGAACGCGTCAAAGCACCAGTAGTCCACCAGTACAGCCTCGTACCGGGCGGCCACCTCGCGGACGCGCTGGTTGTAGATGGCGTTGCGCTTCTTCAGCGGTTCCAGCAACGCCGAGACCCTGACGTCGAATCCCGTGAACAGCACCAGCGTTGCCCCGGTAACGGATAGCCGCGCGACCAGCGACTCGTAGTCCCGCATCAGGACCTGGATGTCCGTCCCAATATCCAGAATGTCGTTTCCGCCGGCATACAAGGTGATGAGCGTCGGCTGCATGGCCAGCGCCGGTTCCAGTTGTTCGGCGACGACGTGGCGCAGCCTCTTGCTGCGCACGGCAAGGTTTGCGTAGTTCCAGCCCGGTTCCGACTTGGCCAGCTGCTCCGCCACCCGGTCCGCCCAGCCACGCACGCCGTTGGGCAGCCGGAGGTTGTAGTCCCCCACCCCCTCCGTGAAGGAATCACCCAGGGCAACGTAAACCCGCCGTCCGTCAGGGCCCGTGCTGAGAAGGTTTTCGGCCATGGCGCCACGGTAGCCCGGCCGCACGACGTCGGGGTTAACACGCGGGGCACAGCAGGTGAGCCGGCCGCCTGCGGGTGCTTCGGGTCTAGAGCTCGGCCTTGCCCTGCCGCCAGTACCCCATAAACGCCACCTGCTTCCGGTCAATCCCCACATCCCGCACCAGGTACCGGCGCAGCTCCTTGATGGCCCCGGCCTCGCCGGCGATCCAGGCGTAGAACGGCAGGGCGCCCGCGGGCTTATGCGGGTTCTTGCTGGCGCCGATCGCGGCGGCGTCCATCCGGGCGGGGGTTTCCCACAGGATGCCCTGGTCCACGTTGACGTCCTCAGGCTCGGGTCCGGCGGCCTGGCCGGCGGATGTGATGCCCACCCAGCCGGGCAGGGAAACCGCTGCCCGGACCGCCTCGTGCAGCAGCTGGCCGTGCGGACGGGAGCGGCCGATCGCCGCGCCGCGGGCAAGCCAGGTGATGTCGACGTCGGCGTCGGTCCGGAGGTCCTGAAAGTCGCCGGCCGCCGGTACCTCGAGGATGGCGTGCCCGCTCAGATAGGACGGGAGGCTTTCGAGGATGGCGCTGATCGCGGGGACCGCGGTTTCGTCCCCGGCGAGAAGCACGCGCTGGGCCAGGCCCGGCCGCCACTCGATGCCGGAGTAGGTTTCCGCCGTGACGCAGTGGGCGGCCCTGATGTTGGGCCCGATCAGGCTTATGGCGTCCCCGGGTCTGGCGTTCAGGGACCAGGTGGCGGCCGGGCCGCCCTTCCCCTCGGCGTCGAAATGCAGCACGAAGTCGACGTCGATTTCCGGGTAGACGGCGTCGAGGCGCTCCTGCCGCACCGTGTAGGTGCGCATGGATCCGCGGGTTGCCGGGTCCATGGCCAGCCACCCGCGGTACCAGCCGGCCTGCTCCGTCCGGAATTCCGGGAGCGGTATGGGGGTGCCGTCCGCCGCCAGCGACGGGATCATGAGCTTGACCCGCAGGTCCAGGGTGCCGCCGTGCACACCGAAGTCCCGCAGCGCGTAGCCGCCGAAGGTGATCCGTCGAAAGTTCGGGCTGAGTTGCTGGACCGCCGTCACCCGGACCTCGAACGCCCGGGTCATGGGTTCGGTGGCGAGCTGACCATGGGCGGGACGGGCGGTGTGGTTCGTTGCGGTCATGGGACCAGCTCCAGGGTTGGATTCGGGCTTTCGGCGTCCGCTGATTCAGCGGCGGACCCAGTGTGGTGGCGGCCGAACGGGATGATCAGCGGAGTGCCGGAAACCGGGTCCGGCACCACGCGGCATTCCAGTCCGAACACGTCGCGGACCAGTTCCTCAGTCACCACCGCCGCGGAAGCCCCCTGCGCCACGATCTTCCCGCTCTTCAGGGCGATGACGTGGTCCGCGTACCGTGCAGCGAGGTTGAGGTCGTGCAGCACGATCGCCACCGTGGTGCCGCGCTGCCGGTTGAGGTCCGTGATGAGGTCCAGGACCTCCACCTGATGGGCGAGGTCCAGGTAGGTCGTCGGCTCGTCCAGGAGCAGCACCCCGGTTTCCTGCGCCAGGGCCATCGCAATCCAGACGCGCTGGCGCTGCCCGCCGGAGAGTTCGTCCACGCTCCGTTCGGCGAGTTCCAGCGTTGCGGTGGCGGCCATCGCGCGCTGCACGGCGCGCTCATCCTCCGCCGAGCGGTTTCGGAAGAAGCCCTGGTGCGGGTAGCGGCCCCGGCCCACGAGGTCCCGGACCGTGATGCCGTCCGGCGCCGTCGGGTGTTGCGGGAGCAGGCCAAGGGTGCGGGCAACTTCGCGGGCGGGCCGGCTGTGGATGTCTTTGCCGTCCAGGGTGACCACGCCCGCAGCGGGCTTGAGCAGCCGGGCGAGGCCCCGGAGGAGGGTGGATTTGCCGCAGGCGTTGGCGCCGACGATCATAGTCACTTTACCCTCGGGGATGTCTGCGGAAAGTCCCTCGATAACGGTGCGCTGGTCGTATTTCAGCGTCAGGCCGGAGGCGTGCAATGCTGCCATCTCAGGCATCCTTCCGGTTGGTCGTGACCAGAAGCCACAGCATGAACGGGGCACCCAGTGCGCCGGTGACCACGCCCACCGGAAGGACGGTTCCGGCCAGCAGCAGCGGGGCGATATTTGCGGCCAGGTAGTCCGCCGAGAGGACCAGCAGCACGCCGGTCAGAGCCGACGCCGGCAGGCTTGCCTTCCGGACGAATCGGCCGGCAATCGGACCGGCGAGGAAGGCGACAAACGCGACGGGTCCGGCAGCCGCCGTCGCCGCCGCTGCTAGCCCGACGGCGGCGACCACGATCGCGAGCCGGGTGGCGCCGACCCGCACTCCGAGGCCGGCGGCGGCGTCGTCCCCGAGTTCGAGGATGCGCAGCGGTCCAGCGAGGACCACAACGGCCGGAACCAGCACCAGCAACGCGAGGCTGAGGACCCCGGCCCGGTCCCAGCTGGCGGTGTTGAGCGAGCCGTTGAGCCAGATCAGGGCGTCCGCGGCTGTGCGGATATCCGTCCGGGTCATCAGGAAACTGACCACGGCCTGCAGCGCGCCGGCAATTCCCACCCCGGCCAGGATCAGCCGGCTTCCCGCGGCGCTGCCCCGGCCGCCGCCGGAGCCGGGCGGTCCGCTGCGGGAGATCGCGTAAATCAGGGCGGCCACGGCCAGTGCACCGGCGAAGGCCGCGCCAGACACCACCGCACCGGACGCGCCGAAGAGCACAATCGCCGTGACGGCCGCGGCGCTGGCCCCGTAGCTGATGCCGATCACATCCGGGCTGGCCAGAGGGTTGCGCAGCATGGTCTGGAACAGCGCGCCGGACAGTCCGAACGCGGCGCCGATCAGTGTGCCCACCACGGCCCGCGGCAGCTTGTGCTCCATCACGATGAAGCTCGCGCCGGGAATCTTCGCCCCGCCGGTGAGGTGGGCAACCAGGATCCTGAAAAAGTCGGGGATGGTGACGGTGTAGCTGCCCAGGAGCACGCTCGCGGCGAAGACCACCGCGGCGGCGAGCGCCAGGACAAGGGTCCGCCGGTGTTGCGCTATCAGTTTTGGTTGCTCAGCCGCGGTTTTAGCGACGGGAAGTGATAGGTCAACGGGGGTTTTAGTATCGGCGAGTCTCACAGGCCGGTCCCCCTGCCGCGGCGGACCAGCCAGACGAACACCGGGGCGCCGAGCAGCGCCGTCAGGATCCCGGCGGGAACCTCGCCGGGGAGCAGGATGACACGGCCAATCACGTCGGCCGCCAGGAGCAGCGCCGGCGCCAGGACCAGCGAAAACGGCAGGATCCAGCGGTAGTCGGGACCGGTCAGGAAGCGGACAGCGTGCGGAATGACGAGCCCGATGAAGCCGATCGGGCCCGCCAGCGCGGTGGCCGATCCGCAGAGCAGCACGATCCCCAGTGCCGTGATGCCGCGGGCTACCCCCACGCGCTGGCCGAGGCCGCGGGCCAGATCATCACCCAGGGCAAGGCCGTTGAGGATCCGCCCGGTGCCCAGCACAATCAGGGCGCCGAGCAGCAGGAACGGTACCCCGGGGAGCACCACGGACCAGTCGCGGCCTGCGATCCCGCCGACCTGCCAGAACCGGAAGCGGTCCAGGGTGTCCTGGCTGGAAACCAGGATCACGTTCATGAGCGAAAAGAGTCCCGCGCTCAGGGCCGCCCCCGCGAGGGCGAGCTTCACCGGCGTCGCACCGTCCCGGCCCAGCGAAGCGATCAGATAGACGACGGCGGCCGCGCCCGCGGCGCCGATGAACGCGAACCAGATGTACCCGGTCAGGGAGGAGACGCCGAAAACGTAGATGCCGGTGACGACGGCCAGCGCGGCCCCGGCGTTGACGCCAACGATCCCCGGGTCCGCGAGGGGGTTGCGGGCCACGCCCTGCATCGCCGCGCCCGCGAGCCCGAGGGCGCCGCCGGCGAGCAGGCCCAGGACGGTGCGCGGGATCCGGGCGTGGACTACGGCGTGATCGCCGTCGGCCGGATCGAACTGGACCAGCGCCTGCCAGACGGTTCCCAGGGACAGGCCACGGGCCCCGATCGCGAGCGACGCCGCGGCCACGAGAGCAAGGACAACGACGGCGGCCAGCAGCCAGAAGGCACGGGGACCCCGGGCGGGGGCGACCGGGATCTCCGGTGCGGATCCGGCGGCGGCCATGGCCGCCGTCGTCGTCAGTGGACTCATGGGGCGGTGGCTACTTGGCTGCTTTGTCCGCGGCGGCGGCCAGCTGGGGCAGGAACGTGTCCAGGGACCAGGGCAGACTGAGCGGCGAGGAGGCGGAGATGGACAGCGTGAGGGTGTTGTCAGAATCTGAGACCAGGGCGCCTCGCTTGATGGCCGGGATCTGGGCCATCAGCGGGTCGGCCGTGACGGCTGTCGCAGCGTCGGCGTCGGCAACCCAGGTCACGAAGATGTCCGATTCGAGCTCGTTGGCCTTCTCTGCGGACCAGGGGATGTAGAACTCCTTGGAGCCCTTCGAGTTGGCCTCCACAACGGGCGCCAGCTTCATCCCGATCGCACTGAGGAACCGCGGCCGGTTGTCGTTGGCGGTGTAGAGGCCGATTTTCGCCGTGGCTGCCGGATCCAGATTGCCGTAGATGTAAGACTTTCCGGCGAGCTGCGGGTACTTGGAGACCTTGTCCTTGATGGTGGCCTCGGTGTCCGCGACCAGCTTTGTGGCTTCGGTTTCCTTGCCGAGTGCCTTGCCGATGATGGCTGTGGAGTCCTGCCATGAGGTCCCGTAGGCGACCTCGGGGTGGGCCACCACCGGCGCGATTTCGCTGAGCTTCTTGTAGTCCTCTTCCTTCAGGCCGGAGTATGCGCCGAGGATGACGTCGGGGTTGAGCTTGGCGATCTCGGTGAAGTTAATACCGTCCGCCTCGGAGAACCGGGCCGGGGCCTTTGCCGAACCGATGCCGGCGTCGAGCTTCCCGAGCGCGGCGTCCTTCCACGGTGTGGAGCCCTGGTCATTGCCGCCCCACTCGTTCTTGGGGACACCGACCGGGACGACGCCGAGCGCGATCGCGACGTCGTCGTTGACCCAGGAGACGGTGACGACGCGTTGGGGTTGTTCCTTGATGATCGTCTGGCCGAAGACGTGCTTGATGGTCACCGGGAAGGCTGAGCTGGCGGATTGGCTGGGCGCGCCGGGCGCCGTCGAGCTTGCCGGGCCGGTGGAGCAGGCGCTCAGGGAGAGCGTGACCGCGGCCAGGGCGGCAGTCGCCTGCCCGGCGGCGCGAAAGAAGTTACGTCTGGGCGCGGGGCGGAGTGTCTCGCTCTGGGCGGGGAGATGCATAGGATTCCTTAGGTCAATGAAGTGAACCTAAGTAAGGCTAGCCTATCCTTGCGAAGATTACGCAACTCTTCCGTGACGTAATTATCCTAATGCGCGGACGCCCGTGCCGATGTCTGTGCCAACTCCAAACAACGCGGGGTCACCTACGGCCCATCCCGAGGGGGATAATGGGCGCTAAGTGACCCCGCGTTGCTGTCTGACGGGTGGTTCAGCGGAGGACGATGTCCACCGGGTTGGCCTCGGACCGCCACGTCCCCACGGACCCCGGGCGGGGCCCGATCACGGGGGCGGTGAGCACGCCGGAGCGGTTGGTACGTTTGTCCCGCAGGATGTCGGTGACCGAGCCGAGGTGCCGGGACAGGTCGATCACGTTCTCCGGCGCGGCCAGAAGCAGCTGGAAGCCGAACTCGTGCAGCGCCTTGATGCCGGCGCCGGCGAACTCCTCCGAGGCCAGCACGAAGGCCTCGTCCATCATCACGGTGCCGTAGGTGGTGAACCCCTGTTCGGCGATACCCAGCTGGTAGCTCAGCGCCGCGGCCATAATGAACGCGGTGAAGCGCTGCCGCTCGCCGCCGGACATCGAGCCGGTGTCCGCGTGCATAAAGACCTCGGTCTTCCGGCGACCGCCCTTTCCCGGCCCCCTGGCCCCGGCGCCCTGGACCTCGCGGTGCTCCTTGCACTGAACGAAAAGGTGTCCACGGACATCGAGCACCTCGGCGCGCCAGCGCCGGTCCTCGGGAGTCTGCGAGCCGAGCCGCTTCACGAGCGTTTCGAGCGATTTGTAGCGGTTGGTGAGCTCGGCGTCGTCGTCGATTTCCGTCCCGGCAGCGGCAGCGGCGGCGGCAACAGCGGCGGCAGCGGGAGCAGCGGCGGCGGCCTTGACCGGCCGGGCGTGCCGGACCCTGAGCGCGTTCTGAATGGCGTCCTTGAACTGCTTCGCCGTGGCCGGCAGGGTCTGCTTGATGTCCAGTTCCAGGAAGCTGCCCTCGTGGAAGTTCACCCGGGACAGGATCCCGTTGAGCGGAAGGATGCGGCTGGTGATCGACCGGCGTTCCTCGTCCAGCAGGTGCAGCAGCGTGCTGAAGGATTCGTGCGTGCGCTGGTTGAAGAACTGCCGGAATTCGAACTCCTGCGCGGGCAGCCCGTCGCTCACAATGTCGTGGTAGCGGGATTCGAACTCGCCCGCTGCCCCGATCGAGGTGCCGTGGTCCGCGGAAACCGCCGTGCCCCATTCGCGGACGAAGCCTTCGAAGATGCGGGTGAGGCGTTCCGAGGTGGCCTGCCCCCGGGATTCCGCGGCGTGCAGCTCCGCGAGGAGCCGGGTCCGCACCTGGTTGGCGAGGTTGTCCAGCCCATACATTTCCAGGACATCGCCGACGTCCGGGAAGTACGGTTCCAGCGAGGAGACGGTGGCGGACGACGGCGGCGCCTGCGCCAGACGGGTGCGGGCGGCGTCCAGCAGCGCATCGGCGCTGGTCAGCTGCGAGTCGAGGGCCTTGTACTCGCTCTGCAGCACGGCCGCGGCCTCGGTGCTGGACTGGTGCCTGTGACGGGCGGCCTCGGTGTTGGCGCGCAGCGGTTCGAGGTTGGCCTGCGCGGCGAGGGCATCCTTGAGCCGCTGCTCGATCCGGGCGAGCCCGTCCGATGCCACGGCGGCCGAGACCTGCTCCCAGGGGCGATGGTCGTCGGCCACCCGGCGCAGTGCCTCGAGCTGCCGGCTCATGCCCTGGTGTGACTCTTCCCGGCCCTGCGCCAGCTCGGCGGCCTTGGCCAGTTCCTGCTGCAGGTCCTGGACGCGCCCGGCGACGAGTTCACGCTTGGAGGCGTTGTCGAAGCCGAGGACGTAGTCCTGCCGGGACGTGTTGCGGTCGTCCTTTTCCACCGTGTGGCGGTTGCGCTTGACCACCCCGCCCAGGCTCAGGCCCCTGTCCAGCCGGGCCAGCTCGTCCGGGTCTTCAACACACGGGAACGCGAAGTCGAGGGCGATCCGTTCGCGGATCCATCCGGCCGCCGCGGCGGCCGGGCCCGCGGTGAGGATGTCCAACTTCGTCAGCAGATCGCCGTCGGACGCGTCCTCCACCGCCAGCGCACCGCCGGCAAGCGGCTTGGAGACGTCCACCGCGCGCAGTGCGCCGCGGACGGAATGGTCGTTGAGGTACCGGGTGACGGCGGAAAAGTGCTCGCCGGGAACCAGCAGTGTCGTGGCGAGGCCGCGCAGCGCGCGCTCGGCGGCCGGCCGCCACTGCTCCTGGCCGTCGGCGAGGTCCATCAGCTCACCGCCGAACGGCATATGCTCCTCGGGAACACCGGTGGCCACCGCGATTGCGCTGCGGTTTTCGATGCTCGACGGCGGCAGCAGGGACTTGCGCGTCTTGAGTGACACCAGTTCCTGCTGGGCCGCAGCGAGCTCGCGCTTCCTCGCGGCGTGGCCGTCGAAGGCCTCGAACCGGAGCTCCTTGAGCGCCTCCGAATCGCCCTTCAACTCGTCCGAGCGTGCCGCCGCATGCTCGTGGGCCTGCTCCCAGCCGGCCGCGGTCCACTCAAGCTGCAGTCCGGCGTCGGAGAGTCCCTTGCGGGCCGATTCCTCCACCTGCTGGCGCAGTTTGAGCGCCACCCGCGCGTTTTCCAGCGACTGCTCGATCGCGGAGATCGCGTTGCCGCCCTGGTTGTTGTAGTCCGCCTCGAGCTGGCGCAGCTCCCTGGCCAGGCCGTCGCGCACGCCGCGTTCGGCGCCGAGGTCCTTGGTCTTTGCCTGCGCGAGGTCCTTGTACCTGGCCAGCGTTTTCTCGTGGACGGTAACGGCCAACTGGTGCCTGTAGGCCTCGAATTCCTCGCCGGCGAGGTCCCGGAGCCGGTTGGCGTCGAGCAGGGACCGGGCGTACTCATTGTTCAGGCCGGGCACCGGGGCCAGCTGGTCGCGCTGGCCCCGGACGTCCTCCAGACGCTGCCGGATGGACATCAGGTTGCTGAATTCCTCGACGACGTCGTCCGCGGCGGCCAGCGTGGCGGGAGCGTCCAGGACCTGGTCGCGGAAGAAGGTGTTGACGCTGCCGCCAAGGCCCTTGCCGGCCTGAATGACGCGCAGCAGCGGGAGCGCCTGGTCGGAATTGATGCCCAGCAGGCGGCGGAAGCGTTCCGCAAACGCCTTGTGGACATCGAAGATCTGGGCAGCCGGGAAGATCGCGTCCAGGGCCGACCTGGTGAACCGCTTCTCCGCAATGCCCTCAACGGCCGTAAGGTCCAGCGGCTTGTTGTCGATCAGGTAGTACCGGCCCACGCTGGACTCTGTGCCGTTCTTGGGCAGGTCGAACAGCGCCGAAACGGTCACGCGCGTGCCGGCGGCGTTGTCGAAGGTCAGGGCGACGGCGGACCAGGTGGCACCGGGGCGCTGGAAGGCACTCGCCGAGCCCTCGCCGACGGCCTTGTCCCCCACCTTGCCACGCATGTACGTAAACGTGGTCCGCTTGTCCTCCACCGCGCCTCCCGCGCGCTGGGCCGCGGCCTCGTTGGAGCGCGGCCGGGCGTCGAAAACCCGCAGCATCGCATCGAACAGCGTGGACTTGCCGACGCCCGAATTGCCGGTCAGCAGGGTGCCGTTGCGGTCCACGTGCATCGTGTGGGCGCCGTGGAAGGTGCCCCAGTTGACCACCTGGACCAGGGCGAGGCGCATCTGGCCGGGGTTGGTGAGCTCACCCATGGGGAGCATGGTTGCAATGCTCACTTGGCTGCCTCCCTTTCCGTGTGGTCACCTGTCGCGGCGCCACCGCTGCGCTCAGTCACCGAATGGTCCTCTTCAGTGTCGTCTGTGTCGTCCCCGGCGGAGGTTTCACCCTCGAGCTCCAGCAGCGGTTCGGTGCCCGATTTGTCCGTGGCGGCGGCTACCAGGGCATCGATCTGGGCCGGGATGTCGCCGATGTTTTCGTAGGGGAGGGCCAGGGGGAGGGCGTTGGAGATAGTAAAAACCTCGTCCAGGCCGGTAATGAGGAGGAGCTGGCGGGCCAGGAGTTTGGTGATGGCGCGGTTGACGACGTCGGAGTCGCGCAGGGCATCCTGCTGGCCGGTGGGCTGATAGTGGGCCACGAGCTCGGCGATTTCTTCGCGCGTGATGGTGGGGTCCGTCTGGGCTGCGACATGGCGGTCCAGGAGCAGGCGCAGGCGGAGCAGCACGATGGTTTCGACGCGGCTCAGGGCACGCTGCTGGCGCAGGATGCTGGAGCGGGTGCTGCCGCCGATCGCCTCGGGGTCAACCGGGCGCAGCACCGCCACCTTGCGTTCGTGGTCCAGTTGCAGGGTGAGGAAGAGCTCGGACAGGCGGCTGCGCAGGATCAGCTGGTTGTCCAGCAAAGTGGTCCAGAGTTTTTCGTCACGGCCGCCGTCGATGTAGGGGCCCTTAAGCAGCTTCACAAGCGCCTGACGGACTTTCATCGGGAGTACACCGGTGTCGCCCGGGAAAAGCGCAGCGCCGTCGACAAAAGTGTCCCGCGCAGTGACGGCGAAGGGGGCCGGATGAACGTGGCCCGGCCCGGGCGCTGCGTCGTTGTCCACCGCAGTATGCGCGTCGTGGGAAACTTCAGTCATCTTCAATCCTTCTTGAGCGTGACGACGGGCAAGTACGCGGTGCGTGTGGTGCCGTCGATCTGTTCGAAATCGATGGTGTCCCAGGCCTCGCGGTCAAAGCCTGCGCCCGCGTGCAGGGCGTGCGAAAGCAGGGCCCGGATGGAATTGATGTGGCGTTCCCCGGCGGGCAGCTGCTCCCACACCTCGGCCAGGGTGGCGGCACCGGCGAATGCGGCCCGGATCGCCGCGGGGCTCGCCTTGCCGGTCCGCGGCGAGCGCACCCGGTCCGAGTCGCTGAAGGCGATCGGGTCGGCAAGCCTCGGCGGGGCCGCGAACTCGTCCGGGTTGAAGAGCTTGACCATGGCCAGGGACTCGAAGCCGGCATTGAACAGCGCCGGGCCGCGGACCAGGCCGGGGCGTTCCCGCTCGTAGGGGAGGGAACGGAGGGCCTGTTCGGCCTCGCGGAGGACCGTGCGGAGCCGCACGGTCTGGCGGAAGTCATCGCTTTGCACGTAGGTGTTGAGGCTTTCGCTGAGCTTGCCGTAGATCCGCTGAATCTGGCTGTGCTGGGTGCGCAGTTCCGCCACAAGGTTCTTCAGCGTCTCGCGTTCCTCCTGGCGGAGGTCGTCCGCGAATTCCCGGCTCAGCACCTCGCCGATCGCCGACCGGAAGCGCACCTGCTGCTGCGGGTCTTCCAGGAACGCCGTGAAGGAGCGGAAGGTCCTGCCCTCGGGACTTTGCCGGAGCCGCTTGTCCGCCTCCAGCACCTGGGCCATGGTGGCGCCCTTACTCAGTGACTCCTCGATGATCTGGTTGCGGAGTTCACCCACCAGCTCCTCGATCCGGTCACGCATCTTCTTATAGTCCGCGGGGAGGCTGGCAGCGAGGTCCAGGATGTTGCCGGCAGCCTCCACCGCCTCGTCGTCGTCGAGCAGGCCGTCAAAGTCCCCCGAACTGATGTCCTCGATCAGTTGGCGCCGTTCGCCGATCTCGTCTTCAAGGGATTCGAGCCGGGCGCTCTGGTCCGGGTTGGTCTGGTTCGCGAGCTTTTCGACGTCGCCCAGCAGCGTGCCGAGCCGGGAACCGTTGAGCGTGGAACGTTCGCTGGAGAGGCTGTCGAGGAAGGCGAGAACCCGGGCCGCGGGTTCGGTGACTTCGTAGACGATCCGGCCGGACTGGTTGCGGCGGGTCAGGAAGCTCCTGCGCGTCCACTCGTCCGCATATTTCTTCCCGGAGGGTGCACCGTTGGCGGCGCCGCCCTGTTCGTCCCCCGTCCCGGGTGGCTGGCGGCGGAGCTGCTCCAGGAAGGCGTCGACGTCGGCGTGGAACTGTTCCAGCGGCAGCTGCGGCCGGGTGCGGGTGAAGGAGGCCTGCAGCACGGCGATCACCCACGGAGCCGAACGGGTGAGCGCCCAGGCGGGACCCTTCGTGAGCAGTTCGAGGTCCCGGAGCCGGGCGCCGATGGCGTCGGCCGAAAACTGGGCGGAGCGGGACACACACTCTCCTTGAGCTGCCTCGGGGATGTTGGTGGGGCAGCGGATACTGAAAACCTGCCAGCTACAAGGTTAACTCAGGCCCCGAAGGGTTTAGGCGTTGAATGCCTCCCGCCGCAGGAGCACACTGTTTACATCACCTGAAAGGAGCTTTTGTCATGCGTAGAAAAGCGGTATTGATTACGGGGGTGGCGGCCGCGGCGGTGGTTCTGGGCGGCGCGACCGTGGCGGTCGCGGCCGGCACCCAGCCCGGCGGTTCCGGCGTTACCCTTGACCGCCCGTTCCAGGTGGCGGGCGGCGGGACCGAGCGGGACGACGATTCCAATCTGCCGGCGCTGACGGCCGAGGACCGGGACAGGGCCGTTAACGCTGCCCTCGCCAAGGTCGGCCAGGGCCGGTTGGCCGAAGTGGAGCGGGAGAACGAAGGCGGCGCAGCCTACGAGGTGGAGATCCGTCTGGACAACGGCTCCGAGGTGGAAGTCCTGGTCGGTGCGGACTTCCAGGTCCTCAGCCAGGCCGCCCCGGAATTCGACGACGACTAAACGCACCACCGAACCACAACGCGGGGTCAGATCCGGCCCGTCACGGGCCGTTGCATCGGCCGTAAGTGACCCCGCGTTGGATTTATGCCGTTTTTCGCGACCGCCCCGTGACCTACGCCGCAGTAGCATTTCAATCCCGTATCAAGAGCCAGGAACGGCCGCCAGGCTCTGGCTGACCGTACGTCCCGCACCCTACGCTCGGGCTACTGATTCAGCCGGAGCAATGGTCCAGGGGGAAGAATGCAGTTCGACCTAAGCGCAGTGGAAACGGGAACCATGGTGTTCATTGGAACACTCGTGATTGCCCTGATACTCACCCTCTTTATGGTGACGGCGTCGTTCGCCGCCCTGGTGCTGGTGGGCGTCGGCCGCCTCGCCTGGATCATCGCGGCCAGCGTCCTCCTGGGACTCGTCGACGGCATCAACCACGCCTGGGACCGGCTGGTCCACCACGCCTCAAGCGTGGAACTGCCGGGGGACTTTGCGGGAGACTTCGCCGCCGAATTCATCGCACAGCCAGCCCCTAGTACCGGCACCTACCCGCGGGTAGTATTGCGGGACAGCTGAAGGGTCCTCCACCCACGGCGGATCCAGGGCTCGAGCCGGTAACCCCGGTTAGAGGAGATGCCCCGTGACCTCCGCCGTCGAAAATCCCGCCGTCCAGAATCCAGCCACCGACAGCCCCGCCGCAGACATTCCCGTCCCTGCTGACGCCATCGGCCCCGGGGCCACCGCGGCCGACGCCCGGGCCATCGCCGAGGCCGCCCGCGAAACTACGTGGGACCGGCCCAGTTTCGCCAAGGGTTTGTACCTCGGCAGTTTCGACCTCA
Source organism: Arthrobacter sp. CG_A4 (assembly GCF_035985125.1). Taxonomy (NCBI): domain Bacteria; kingdom Bacillati; phylum Actinomycetota; class Actinomycetes; order Micrococcales; family Micrococcaceae; genus Arthrobacter; species Arthrobacter sp. CG_A4. The sequence continues at coordinate 18,877 of NZ_JAXCID010000016.1, forward strand.
GCCTGATCCACCCCTGGCCGGAGGCCCCGGCGGACGACGTCGACCGCGGCGAAGCGTTCATGGCGCGCCTGACTGCCTACTGCCGAACCATGTCCGGGCGCACCATTGAGCGCGACGCCCTGATCCCGGACGACTACCTCAAGGGGCTGGCGGAGCTGGGTGTCTTCGGCATGAAGATCCCCCGCGAATACGGCGGTCTCGGCCTGACTCTGGTCTACTATGGCCGGGCACTGGCGCTGCTGGGCTCGGTGCATCCCAGCCTCGGCGCCCTGCTCTCCGCCCATCAGTCCATCGGCGTCCCTGAACCGGTCAAAGTGTTCGGCACACCCGAGCAGAAGCAGGAGTACCTGCCGCGTTGCGCCGCGGGAGCCATCACGGCTTTCCTGCTGACCGAGCCCGACGTCGGCAGCGACCCGGCCCGGATGGGCGCCACCGCCGTCCCCTCGGAGGACGGCCAGTCGTATCTGCTCGACGGTGTAAAGCTCTGGACGACCAACGGCGTGATTGCCGAGCTGGTCGTCGTTATGGCTTTGGTGCCGGCCCGCACCGCCGCGGACGGAACGGTGCACAGGGGCGGCATCAGCGCCTTCGTCGTCGAGATGGATTCCCCGGGCATCACGGTGGAATACCGCAACGCTTTTATGGGGCTGCGCGGCATCGAAAACGGCGTCACCCGCTTCCACCAGGTCAGGGTGCCCGCCGCTAACCGGCTGGGACGCGAAGGCCAGGGGCTGAAGATCGCCCTCACCACGCTGAACACCGGCCGGCTCTCGATCCCCGCGCTCTGCGTCGCCTCCGGACGGTGGAGCCTGAAGATCGCCCGTGAATGGTCCAACGCCCGCACGCAGTGGGGCCGGCCGGTGGGCAAGCACGAGGCTGTGGGCAAGAAGATCGCCTTCATCGCCGCGAGCGCCTTCGCCCTGGACGCCGTCTTCGAGCTCTCCGCGGAAATGGCCGACGCCGGGCAGAAGGATGTCCGGATCGAGGCGGCCCTCGCGAAGCTGTGGTCCACCGAGATCAGCTGCCGGATCGCCGACGAACTGGTACAGATCCGCGGCGGCCGCGGCTTCGAGACGGCGGACTCCCTGGCGGCCCGCGGCGAGCGTGCCGTCCCCGCCGAACAGCAGCTCCGCGACCTCCGGATCAACCGGATCTTCGAGGGTTCCTCGGAAATCATGAAGCTGCTGATCGCCCGCGAAGCCGTGGACGCACACCTCGCGGCCGCCGGGGACCTCGCCTCCGAGAACGCCAGCCTGTCCGACAAAGCCCGGGCCGCCGTCGGCGCCTCCGGGTTCTACGCCAAGTGGCTGCCCAGGCTCGTCGCCGGTGCGGGCATGGATCCGCGTTCCTACAGCGATTTCGGCCGGCTGGCCAAGCAGCTGCGATTCGTCGAACGGTCCTCGCGGCGGCTCGCGCGGCAGACCTTCTACGGAATGGGCCGCTGGCAGGCGAAGCTGGAACACAAGCAGGCGTTCCTTGGCCGGATCGTGGACATCGGCGCCGAGTTGTTCGCCATGGCTGCCTGCTGCTCGCGGGCGGAGATGCTGCTGCGCACCTCCCCGGTTCGGGGCGCGTCCGCCTACGAGCTCGCCGAGGCGTACTGCGAGCAGGCCCGCGTGCGGGTGGACGAATACTTCGACCAGCTCTGGCGGAACACGGACGACGGCGACCACGTCCTCTCCCGCAAGGTCCTCGCCGGCGACTACGAGTGGCTGGAAGAGGGCGTCCTGGACCAGTCCGAGGGCACCGGGCCGTGGATTGCCGATGCCAGTCCGCGCGCTTCCGTGAAGGAGAACCTGCACCGAAAATACCGCTGACGTGCGGCTTCGCAGCACGTGTTGCCGCCTTAACTGAATAGTAAGCAACCTTGCTACCGGGTACCGTCCGTGGTTAGGTGGAGAAGAGACCGCCACGCCGGTCTCCGCCTTGCGGTGCCCGGTCCAAGCAACGTGCCCGGTTCAAGCAACGAGCGCGGGTCAATCAGTGAAAGTGAGCAGTCCCCATGAGCAACACAGCAGGCCCCGACGATCGATCGCCCCGACGCGCCCACGACGAGGAGGGTGCCCCTGACCAGGAAGCCCGCATCCACGACGCGCGCCAGGACGCCGCCGACCGCACCGAGCCGGTCCGTCGTGAGCCGATCCGGGACGGCGCCACTGACACACGCGCCATCCCGACCGAAACCCCGGCAACCACCCGGATCCGCGATGCGGTGGACGCCCACCCGACCCGTGCCCAGCCGGTGACCGCCGTGCGCCACGATGAACCGGGCCCTGAAGCCTTCATTGACGACGCGCCCACCCGCGAGACCGTCGTGGCCCGCGAGAAGGAGCAGTTCGGCGGCATCAAGATCGGCTCAGCCTTCTTCGGCTGGCTCGCGGCCACCGGCATGGCCGTGCTGCTGACTGCACTGGTTGCCGCCGCCGGCACCGCCGTCGGACTCGCCACCAACACCGACGTCAACGCGGCGGTCAGTTCCGGCGACCAGACCGTGGGGCTGGTCGGCATCATCGTGCTGCTGGGGATCCTGCTCGTGTCCTACTACTGCGGCGGCTACGTCGCCGGGCGGATGGCCCGCTTCAACGGCGCCAAGCAGGGTTTTGCGGTGTGGGTCTGGTCCATCATCGCCGCGATCGTGATCGCCATCCTAGGCCTCGTGGCGGGACAGCGGTACAACATCCTGGCCAACCTGAACAGCTTCCCGCGCATCCCGGTCAACGAGGGCCAGCTGACCACAACGAGCATCATCGCCGCCGTGGTGGTCGCCGCAGTTGCTCTCGTCGGTGCCGTGCTCGGCGGCCTCGCCGGCATGCGCTTCCACCGCAAAGTGGACCGCGCCGGGTTCACGCCGGTGGAAACCGCTGAGGAGCGCTAAGTCGGCGGTTTAGCCAAGCGCCCGGATCCTGCCGGGCTCCGCGGCCCGGCGGACTCAGCTCCCCCAAGGCCAGCTGTCAGCGGAGTTCGACGGCGTCAAGGTAGTACCAGCGGCGATCCACCCGCAGGAAGCGGCTGGTCTCGTGGTGGACTCCACGTTCGCCGCTGTGGCGGAAAAGCGCCTGGAACTCAACAATCCCTTCGGTGTCCAGCGGACCGCCACGGCTGGTGGAAACGATGTCCAGCCGACGCCACTGCATGGCCGGATCCAGCTCCAGACCGGCGGGGCGCGTGTCCGGGTGCCAGGTCCGCAGCAGGTAGCCGGGGTTGAGCACCACAAAGGCGCTATAGCGGGCGCGCATAAGCAGCTCCGCCGTCGGCGCCTCCGCTTCGCCGCGGTGGAAGCGGCCGCAGCAGTCCCGGTACTGCTCCCCTGAAAGGCACGGGCAGTTCCCCTGGAATGGAGCGGCCGCCGGCTGACCGGACGGCCCGGGGACAGGGTCAGCGGCGTTCGTCACGGGGTTTCCTTCCGGCGGGGCCGGACGGTGCCGGCGGGGCTGCTTCCGACTATAGACGCACCCCAGCCCGGTGCCGCCGTGCCGACCGGGACAACGCCTGCAACACGTCTGGGCCCAGACCGGCGGTGCCTGCGTGTCCGCTCCGAAAAGTCCGTATTGTTAAGGGGTGCCGTTGCCCGGCGAACCTTGTTGCGTCCGGTAGCGCAGGGAAAGCCAGCCAGGAGAGGTGAAATGGAAGATCCGACCACCATCGCCCTGAACCTGACCTTTTTCGCCACCCTCGCAGTGGCGTTCGTCATGTTCATCGGTCTCTTCCTCGTTTCTGTCGCCACGCTGGTGATTGCCGGTATGGGACGGCTGGTGGCTGTCTTAGTCGTGGCCACGGTCCGCAGCCTAAGCGGGAGCCGCTCCGGGCCCGTTCCGGGTATCCGGACCCTGCACTCAGCTGACGCCGCTGAATCGGCCACGCCAGCCACTCCCGCGACGCCGGCTGGTGCCCCTGCGAAGGAGAAACCGGCCAGGGCGGAACCCGCGCTGTCACCGGCGTGGGTGGACGCCGTCGCGCGGGCCGACGCCCGCGCGGCCGCGAAGGCCAAGGCCGAGACAGCACCGGCCGTTAAGGTCTCGGTCCGCGACCTCCCCAGCCCCAACACTCCCGTCCAGGATGTAACAGCAGTGGGGCCGCTGGTGGCGTCCGCCACCGACCGGAACAGCGAGCTGGGCACCGTCCCGCACGCCTTCACGAAGCCACCGATGCCCGCTGCGAAGTCCGTGCTGGACACCGGATCACTCGTTTCCCTGCCCGGCCAGCTTCCGCTGCCCACGAGCACTCCGCGAAACAATCGGCAGCACAAGCCGCAGGCCGATCCACAGGCCCAGGAGCGCAAAGCCGGCTAAGCCCTTACCCCGGGCGGCTAAGTCCGCTACGGTGAAACGCATGGAATTCAGATACCTCGGAAACAGCGGCTTCAAGATTTCGGAAATCACCTTCGGCAACTGGCTCACGCACGGGTCCCAGGTGGAAAACGACGTGGCCACCCAGTGTGTCCGGGCCGCTCTCGACGCCGGGATCAGCACCTTCGACACAGCGGATGTGTACGCCAATACGGCTGCGGAGACGGTTCTGGGCAGCGCATTGAAGGACGAGCGCCGGCAATCCCTGGAGATCTTCACCAAGGTGTTCGGCCCCACCGGCCCCAAGGGCCACAACGACCTGGGCCTGTCCCGCAAACACATCATGGAAGCCATCGACGGCTCCCTGACCCGACTGCAGACGGACTACGTGGATCTGTACCAGGCCCACCGCTACGACTACGAAACCCCGCTCGAAGAGACCATGCAGGCATTTGCGGACATCGTGCGGCAGGGCAAGGCGCTCTATATCGGCGTCAGTGAGTGGACCGCCAACCAGATCCGCGACGGCCACGCCCTTGCCAGGGAGCTGGGCTTCCAGCTGATTTCCAACCAGCCGCAGTACTCCATGCTGTGGCGGGTCATCGAGGCCGAGGTGGTTCCGGCGTCGGAAGAGCTGGGCTTGTCCCAGATCGTCTGGTCCCCCATGGCGCAGGGCGTCCTGAGCGGCAAGTACCACCCCGGCAAGCCCGCTCCCAAGGGCAGCCGCGCCACGGATACCAAGGGCGGCTCGAAGATGATCGAACGCTGGATATCCGACGAGGTCCTCACCGGAGTCCAGCAGCTGAAGCCGATCGCGGACGAGGCCGGGCTGACCATGGCCCAGCTGAGTATCGCCTGGGTGCTGCAGAACAAGAACGTGGCCTCCGCCATCATGGGCGCGTCCCGCCCGGAGCAGATCGCGGGCAATGTCGCGGCCGCCGGGGTGAAGCTCGACGCGGAAATCATGCACAAGATCGACGCCGCGATCGGCTCCCTCGCCGAACGGGACCCCGCGCAGACCAAGTCCCCCGCCGCCCGCGAGGCCTGAGCTGTGGCACCGGGGGCAGAACTTGCTGTCACCGGTTCCACCGGGCACCTCGGCGGGCTGGTGGCCCGGAAACTGGCCGACGCCGGCAGCCCGCAACGGCTGCTGGTCCGCGACCTCCGCCGCGCGCCGGAGCTGGCGGGCGCGGCTCCCATGGTGGTGAGTTACGCCGATCCGGTGCTGGCCAAGACGGCGCTGGCCGGGGTGCAGACACTGTTTATGGTCTCCGCCGCCGAGGCCGAGGACCGGCTGCAGCAGCATTTCACCTTTGTCGACGCGGCCGCGGAAGCCGGGGTGCAGCACATCGTGTACACCTCGTTCTTCGGGGCCGCGCCCGATTCGACCTTCACCCTGGGCCGGGACCACTTCGCCACAGAAGAGCGGATCAAAGCCTCCGGAATGGACTACACCTTCCTGCGGGACAACTTCTACCTGGACTTCCTGCCGCTGCTGGCCGGGGATGACGGCGTCATCCGCGGACCCGCCGGCACCGGCGGGATGGCCGCCGTCGCGCGGGCCGACATTGCCCGCTCCGCGTTGACGGTGCTCCGGGACCCCGCCCTGCACGTGGGCCGGAGCTACAACCTCACCGGGCCGGAAGATATCTCGCTGGCCCGGGCCGCGGCGCTCCTGACCGCCGGCACCGGCCGGACCATCACCTTCCACCACGAGACGCTGGCGGAGGCATACTCCTCAAGGGCCTCCTTTGGTGCGCCGCCGTGGCAGGTCGACGCCTGGGTGAGCACGTACACGGCCATCGCCGCCGGGGAACTCGCCGGGCCGACGTCGGCCGTGCACGAACTCACCGGACGCCAACCACTGGACCTGGCGCAGTTCCTGGCCGAGTCGCACACACTGTAGAGGCGTGAAATACCGAGACGCGAACTACTGAGGCACACCTTGCCGTACTGCCGCTTCCTGCGCGGATATGCTCGGCGTGACAAACATGGTCCGTCGCATCCGGCGGAAAGACTTTGGGGACATCCTTGAAAAATCTGTTCGATCTTTCCTTCACACGCTTCGTCTCGCCGTCCATCGCCAAAATCGTCTACATCCTGATCATGATTGCCTTGGGCATCATGTATATCGTGGTCGTCATCTCGGCCTTCGCCAGCCGGAACGCAGTTCTGGGCATCCTGGTTCTGCTCGTGATCGGGCCGCTCTTCGTTCTCATCTACCTTGCGCTGGCACGGATCGGGCTCGAGTCGCTCGTGGCCGGAATCCGCACCGCCGAGAACACCGCCGAACTGATCCGACTCCAGGGCGGCACCCCGTCCGGCGGGCCGCAGAACGGCGCATATCAGGGCCCGAACGGTCCCACCTCATGGGATCCTTCGGCGAACCGCCCGCCCGCACCGCCGGAGGCCTACCCGTACCCGGAGCAGCCGAACACTCCTCCGGGCCAATAGTCACCCCGCCTTCCTGCCGGACCGGCCCGGTCTTGACGTTATCCGGACCGCGGCGTAGACCTGAAACCGGGTGACACCGGCCAAAACCGGGCTGGTCCGGAGCAGAATCGCGGCGCGTCATGCCAAAGCAGATGTCCAGACACTCAAACGTCCTGAGGAACCCGCGCCGCCGGACGGGAAAGCTCTCGCCGCACCCCGGCGAGCCGAGCCACGGGCCGCTGACGTCCGAGGAACTCCAACTCGCCGTGCGGAACCACTCGATGCCAGTCGAGGCGCTGCGGAATGACACAACTCCGCCCGGGCTTCACTACCTGCTAAGCCACTTCGATATCCCGTACATCGACGCCGACAACTGGCATCTGCGGATCGGCGGCGCCGTTCGGCGGTCGCTGGAGCTGAGCATCCGGGCGCTCCGCCGGGCACCGAGCATCAGCGTCCCGGTGACGCTGGAATGCGCCGGGAACGGCCGCGCCCTCTTGAAGCCCCGCCCGCTGAGCCAGCCGTGGATGCTTGAGGCCGTCGGCACGGCCACCTGGACGGGCGTCCCGCTCGCCTACCTCTTGACCCAGGCGGGCGTTGAGGACGACGCCGTCGAGGTGGTCTTCACCGGCGCGGATACCGGAGTTCAGGGCGGGGTACGCCAGCAGTTCGCCCGGAGCCTGCCGATGGACGAGGCCCTTCGGCCCGACGTTGTGCTGGCTTATAGGATGAACGGCTTGGAACTGCCGCCACAGCACGGCTACCCGCTCCGGCTGGTGGTCCCCGGCTGGTACGGCATGGCGAGCGTGAAGTGGCTGTCCTCGATCAAGGTGCTGACCAAGCCCTTCGACGGGTTCCAGCAGTCGGTCGCCTACCGCTACCAGCAGGACGCGGACGACGCCGGAGCGCCCGTCACCTGGATAAAGGTCCGCTCACTGATGGTCCCGCCGGGCATCCCGGATTTCTTCACCCGGCGCCGGATCCTGCCCGCCGCTCCAGTGATGCTGACCGGACGCGCCTGGTCCGGACAGGGCGCGGTGCAGCGGGTCGAGGTCGGGATCGACGGCAAGTGGGCGCCGGCCCATCTGGAGCTCCCCGCGGCGCCCTTTGCCTGGTGCGCGTGGTCGATGCCATGGGTCGCCGAGCCCGGCGAACACGAACTGGCGTGCCGCGCCACGGACGCGTCCGGAGACGTGCAGCCGCTCGAGCAGGCCTGGAACTACCAGGGCATGGGCAACAACGCAGTGCAGCGGATCACGGTGACCGTCGAGTAGCCGGTTACACCCCTGTCAGAAATCCACAATCCCTGCTTGATCAGATGGGCAGCCACGGCCCTAGTGACGGCAAACTTTGCCTTCCCGCCGCCAGCCCCGTATATCAGCGCGATCCTGCCCTCAAGGAAACCGCTTCCCGGCACCTTGTTATTGAACATGATGGCCAGCCTCCTGCCGCGGAGTGGTAAATTCCCTCAACTATATGTTCTCGCCGGGCGCCGCTGGCAGGAGGGCACAGTCGCCTCAGGAGGCGAGAGTGCCGCGGACGATGCTCACGCTGGAGTGCGCAGGATTGCCGTCCACCGGCTCGTCGGAGACATCCACGATCGGATATTCGGCCAGGTCAAGCCCCGCGGGAAGCGGGAAAGTGCCGGACTCGGCGGCCAGGACGCCGAGGCTGACGAGCCGTGAAAGATCGGGGGCAATCAGCCAGACCTCCTGGTATCCCTTGGCCTCGTCCCTATTCAGCGTCACCTCAAGGGTGCGCCGTCCATCCTTAGCCTCGATGATCCGGGCCGAGCCAGTGGCGGAGTGCTGGTCCACCGGTGCCAGCTGCGCGGATGCGAGTGGAGTAATCACCGGTTCGTTCTGCCGGATGGACCAGAAGACCCCGGCAGCCACCAGCGCGGTGGCTGCCGCGGCTGCGAGCCACACGCCGGGACGGCGCAGCCAGGTGGGGCCGGCATGGCCACCGGGAACGGCCGCCGCCGACGACCCGGCGGGAGACGCCCCGGCCGGTGACACCGCCGCCGGAGAGCCGAGCGGGTTCTCCGCGACGGCCACGGAAAGGCCAAGCGTGCGATGGATCCCCGCCCAGACGTGCGGCCCGGGCACTTCCAGTGCGGTGGCGTCCGGTCCGGGCCTGGCCGCCACCACTGTGCGGCGCAGCCCCACATAGTCCGCTGCGCAGTCGGGGCAGGAATGGAGGTGGTCCGCGGCGTGGACTTCGAGCTCTTCGCCGAGAGCCAGCAGGCTCAGGGACTCCGAATCAAGATGCTGCACGGTCTACCTCCAATCGGTTTCTTAGCTGGGACAGGCTGCGGCGGATGTGGCTCTTGACGGTACCAAGCGGCAGGTCCAGTTTCTTTGAGATCTGCGAATGCGTCAGGTCATCGTAGAAGGCGAGCTTGAGGATGGATCCCTGCGGCTCGCCCAGCCGTTCCAGTTCGCCGTCCAACAGCAGGCGGTCGGCCAGGGCTTCTGGATCCGCATGCCCTGCGGATTATTCGGGATCCGCGCCGATCTCCACCGCGGCCAGCACCTTCCGGGTTTCCCGCAGCGACGCCGCCTGCGCGTCTGTGATGACGTTCCGGGTGATGCCTACAATCCATGCGGGCAGCCGGGCTTTCCCGGGGTCGAAGGCCTGCCGGGATCGCCAGACCCGGATGAACACCTCCTGCGTGACGTCGTCGGCGGCGGCCTGATCACGCAGGGACCGCAGGGCAAGTGTGTGGACCAGTGGCGAGAACTGCCGGTAAGCCTCGGCCAGCGCGGTTTCGTCACCGGCGGCGAAGGACTCGTTCAGACCGGCGTCCCAGGCGGAAGAGGCCTGATGGAAAGGTGCCAAGCCGTAATCCTTCCCACCGCTGGAGGCGACGATGAGCGCTGCATCCTGAATCATGCCGGCACCGCCGTGACAATCACATTGTCGCCGTAGTTCTGTTGTTCGTCCAGCCATCGGCCGCCGCAGGTCACCAGCTTCAGCTGGGGCAGGCCCTCACGCCGGAAGATGGACGCACCTTCAAATGCGTCCTTGGCCATAAGTTCCACACCGGTCACCCGGAAATTAAGGGCCGCCGCCCCTTCGCGCCGGACCGTCACCAGAGTGCCCGGCGAGATCGACTTGAGCTGGGAAAAGGGCGCCGAATCGGAGGTGGTGTCGACGTGCGCCGCGACCACCGCGGTGCCGGCGGCAGCTCCCGGGGCCGGACCGAAGCGGTACCAGCCGGCCTCATTGAATGGCTCCGGGATCTCCATTGCCCCGTCCGGACTCACGCCCACATCGACGATCGCCATGTTAATAGTGGTACCTTCCACGGTGAGGAATCGCGGGGCCGGGTCCGCGGGCGCCTGGTCCGACGGGGTTGCCGGCCGGACGGGTATGGCTGATATCTGGGCCGGAACGGGAGCAGATTCTGCAGCCTGCACTGCCGGTTGGGACTCCGGCGGCAACGAATCGGGTCCTCCGGGCGCAGGGGCCGGTGCCACCGTTGACTCAATGCCGGTTCCCGACGTAGCCGAAGAAAGCGGAGTGGCTGTGCCCCGGGGTGCGGCGCAACCGGCAATCAACAGCACCACCGTGACGACGGCGGCCGCGACCTTCGCCACTGCCCGCTGCGCAGGCGGTCGCGGAACCGGTGGACGGCGGGTGGGCTCCGCCGTCGTCGCTCGCTTCATTATCCGTTCTCCTGCCGTGTTGGAGTCCATGGGCCAGCCGCCCGGCAGGTGACCGGGCGGCCGGCGTTAGCGGATGGGGTCTAGCGGATACGGCCGAGCGCCGGCCGCTTGCGGGACGCGGCGACAGCGCCGGCGAGCAGCAGGAGGACCGCAGCGCCGATGCCTACCGTCGCGGCCGTCGGACCGGCTGGTGCGGTCCCGGGGTCAGCGGCGCCGGTACGTCCGCCCGGAACACCGGCAGGGGCAGAATGCAGCCCTTCGATGTTTTGCACGGCCAGCTGCAGGGTCTTGTCCGCGAGGCTGCCCCACGCGTACACCACCGTGTGGGTGCCTTCCTTGACTGTTACATCCGCCGGGCCGATCACCGGCGCCGTGGTGCCCGCGGCGGCCACCGCGACGGACAGTGTGCCGGGATCCAGCGTCAGCGTCTTCTCTTGAGGGTTGGCCAGGCCCGAGATGACGGGGGCGCCGCCTGCGAGGACGTCCACGGCCGGTGCCGCCGCCGTGTGCCGGACAGTCAGCTTGCCCTTGCCGGCATCGAGCCGTGAAATATCGTTCGTAAAGAAGTTGGCCGTTGGTTTACCGACGGCGTCGAGGTTGGCCACGGCCGTGTAGTTCCCGCCGGCCGCGAGCGTGACTTTCACGGGCCCGATCACGGGGGCGGCGGCGTCTGCGGCATCGGCGGCGGTGATGGCAAGGTCATAGTTCCCGGCCGGAAGGGCCAACGGCCCGGCGAGGGTGCCGGGGGTGAAGTTGTCCAGGGTGCGGGCGCCGTTGACCCAGACGTCAACGGTAAGTCCGGGCACTCCGTGCAGAACGAAAAGCTGGGCGTCGGACTCGGCCGCCTGGGCAGGGCCGGCAAGGGTAAGGGCTGCCGCGATAGCTACGGCGCCTGCTGCGAAAAAACTGGTACGCATGTGCATCTCCTTCAACGGCCCGCCGAACGGGCGATTTTTGCTTACACCCCTACTACCGGCGCACCAGGCCGTTTGGATGCACGCGCATGGAGAGCCTTTTGACGGAGCGGGTGGAGGGCGCGACGGCGGGCGCAGCAAAGCGGCCGCGCGGCTCAGGTGAGCTGCCCGGCCGCGGCTGGAGATGCCCGGCGCGGGCTAGACGCGGGTCGGGTTATCCGGGTTATCCGGGATATTTGGGGTGGACTGGGCGTCCGGGCGGATGGCTGCGGGTCCGTTGGCTGCGGTTCCTGTGGCTGCGGTTCCTGTGGCGTCAGGGCCGCCGGCTGCAGGTCCGCCGACACCATAGAAGCCCGTCCGGCCATCGGCCGGACCTGTCGTGGCCGGACCTGTCGTCGCCAAACCTGTCGTGGCCGGACCTGTCCCAACGGGACCGGGTTGGCCGTGGAGGGGCGGGGCACTATCTGGAATGCCCGGGACTTGCGAATATCCGGATCCTGCCGGTGGCCCGCCGTAGGGACCCACCGGAGTGTCTCCCGGATCCCGCGGGCCCATGTCGAGGTGGAACGGCGGGTATTCGTCCCGCATCAGGGCAACGTAGGTGGTGACCCGGTAGACCCAGCGGTTCAGGCCCAGCAGGAAGTCAAAGAGGCCCCGCGCGTACACGCCGGTGAACAGCAGGATGACCCCGGCGATGACCACCAGCAACCCGAGCAGGGAGATCCCCACGCCTACCTGCACCCATTGGCCGTCGCGGTATATCCAGGTCTGGGCGGTACCGGTCAGCAACGCGATGATCAGCAGGTGGGGGATGGCCAGCAGCCAGGACTTCACGAGCACCAGGCCGCGGGACAGCTTTTCGGGATAGTCGACGTCGAAGTCGGCCGGGTAGTCGGTGCGCTCCAACGTGAAGGGCGGGTACCGGTCCGTGCCGAGCGCCCCGTAGGAATAGAAGGCCACCCGCCAGCTCCAGCGGATCACTCCGACGTTGAAGTTGAACAGCGAGCGCGGGTAGCGCCCGGTGAAGAGGATCGCGAACCACGCCACGATGGTGACCACACCGAAGGCAAACCAGAGGAAAAAGAGGACGATGAAGTGCGGGATCGCCAGGAACCACTTGAACAGCCACATCCAGCGGGACAGGTCCCGGTCCAGGTAGCCGCTGAGCCGGGCCGGATACACCACACGACCGGTTCCCGGCGGCGCCCAGGCCGGCGGCTGGCCGCCGTAGGCATACCCGGCAGGCACCGGTTCGGCGTGGCTCTGACCCGCCGGCGGCTGGCCGCCGTACGCCTGACCGGCAGGCACCGGCGCGGCATGGGCTCCGTAGGCCTGAGCCGGAGCACGGAACACGGACGGCGGACCGCCCTTACCGCGTCCCAGTCCCGCGGCGCCGAGAATGATCAGGGGAATGCCGATCAGCAGGAAGACGATCCCGCCGACCAGCAGGCCAACGAACACGGGCCAGAGCAGGTCCGAGCGTGCCCCGGCCTGCAGGTTCACGTCAACCGGGGTGCTGGCGTCGGCGTTCATAACAACCACGGCCCAGCTGCCGGGCCGGATGTCCCAGGTGAGCTGTTGTGTCCCCGGCCCGGTGGCCTTGGCTGTCCAGAAGCTTTGATCGGCGGGCCGCGTGGGTGTCCTTGTGCCGGGGACGTCACGGTAGACAGCGCGGAAAGGCGAGAATTGGACCTCGGTGATCTCGGAATGTTTGACCTCCGCCAGGTACGCCGCCACGGCATTCCGGGGAGCAATCCCGATAAAGATCTCTTTGCCCGCATCCGCAGAGCCGCGAAGCAAAACACTGCCGGCAACGTCGACGGAGACGGAGTCGGACAGGCCGCCTTGGGTCATGATGCTAAGGCGGGGCGAGGCCAGGGCATAGGAGTCCGAGGAGTAGCGCTCCAATGGCGACGTGAAGTAGCCGTTGTCGCGCTGCTGGTAGTTGGCCCACCCCGTCGCGCCGGCGCCGGCCATCAGCCCCAGGCCGATGAGGGCGCTGAGCGTCCCCAGTATGAGCATGACAATCCGGCCTGGTCGCATGGCCGCCGTCCTTTCAGAAACTCAGTTTTTCAACGTGGCGGGCACAGGGAGCAGCGCGGTGACTTTCGGCGTCGGGCGTCATCCGTCGATGGGGCTGCTGACTTGGTGTGGCCGTAAGCCAAATCGTCGACTATCAGAGCCTTCATGCGGCGATCACTACCTTGAGCGCCTTCGTTTCCGCGGCGCGGGCGAAGGTGTCATAGGCCTCCATAAACTGGTCAAAGGTGAAATGGTGGGTGGCGAATTTCTCCGCGGGCACCTTCTTCTGGGCGACGAGCTTGAGCAGCATGGGTGTGGTGTTGGCGTTGACCAGGCCCATGCTGATGTTGATGTTCTGGATCCAGAGGTCCTCCACATGGAGTTCCACGGACTTGCCGTGCACACCGACGTTGGCCACATTGCCGCCAGGCCGCACGATGTCCGTGCACATGGAGAAGGTCGCCGGAATCCCGACCGCTTCGATGGCCACATCCACGCCGTGCCCGTCGGTCAGGGCAAGGACCTGCTTCTTCCAGTCGGCGTCGCCGGAGAGGACGACGTCGGTGGCGCCGAATTCGCGGGACTTCTCCAGCCGGTTCGCGTCGAGGTCGACGGCGATGATGGTGGCGGCGCCGTAGAGGCCGGCTGTGGCGATCGCGGCAAGGCCAACCGGGCCGGCGCCGATCACCGCGACGGTGTCCCCTGGTTTCACCCGGCCGTACTGCACACCGATTTCGAAGCCGGTGGGCAGGATATCGGAGAGCATAACGGCCTGGTCGTCGCTGACTCCCGCGGGCATCAGGTAGAGGGAATTCTCGGCATAGGGAACGCGGACGTACTCGGCCTGGGTGCCGTCGATCAGGTGTCCGAACACCCAGCCGATACCGGATTGGCCCTCGTCGCCCAGGCAGTGCGAGTACAGGGATGTTTTGCAGTTGGCGCAGTGCCCGCAGGACTTGATGCAGGAAATGATCACGCGGTCGCCCACTTTGAGGCTGGTCACGGAGGAACCGGTTTCCGTGATGGTTCCTACGCCCTCATGGCCCAGGATCCGGCCCTTTGTCACAGCTGGGACGTCGCCCTTGAGGATGTGGAGGTCCGTCCCGCAGATGGTGGTGGTCTCCACCCTGACGATCACATCGGTGGGGCTTTGGATGGTGGGATCGGGGACGTCCGTCCAGGATTTCTCTCCGGGACCGCCATAGACGAGGGCTTTCATGCATGCTCCTTGATGGTGAGGATTGTTGGCGGATCCACGATGCGGAGCCGGCAATGAGTTACGGAGGAATCGATTCCTGAGGACAGTAGGGACAGCCGGGCGCGTTCGCGCAGCTCTTCGATGGCGCCCGCCGATACTCGGGCGTGGAACAGGTCGATCACGATTTCATGGCGGGGCAATTTGGCGGTGACCCGGCGGCAGACGACGTAGAGAGCCCGGATGTTCGCGGCCGTAACCACACCGTGCACCTCGATCCGGGCCATCTCCTGATGGCCGTCGATCCGAATCATCACCTTCAGGCGTGGCGTCCTCACGTGTGTGTCCATGGGTCCCCCGGCGCCCGTAGGGTGGCTGAAGGAGCTGCCTGGACCTTCAGTGGTTCGCGATGTTTGCTCATAGTGACGTGGTCTCGTAGCCTTTCCGGCTGATGCCGGAACGGCATAGCGCCAGTTCCTTCCCCAAAATTAAGCGAGACCGGTGTTGCGTTTTTAAGGCTATTCGTCCCCCAATGGTCGTGCACGAATCGCCCAAATCCAGAATGATCCGCCCGTGGTGAGCGGGTAAGGGGCGAAAGTCCCGTACTTGGTGGGCGGGGCGTGCGGCGAGTCCGGATTGGTGATGCGCACTGCGGCGCCTAGCCTAATTGCTATGCCTGCTAAGTGTGCCGCTGCCGTGAAGGGGCTCGTCCTTGCCTCCGTCCGGCTGCCAGGTGGGTCCGCGCTCCGCGACGTCCATGTGGTTGACGGCGTGATTTCGCGGATCTCGCCTGCCGGGGAGTCTCGGGTCCCCGGCTCCCGTGTGCTTGAGCTGGGCGGGCGGTATGTCATCCCGGGGCTGTGGGATGAGCATGTCCACATGACGCAGTGGGCCCTCGCCGCCAACAGGATCGATCTCTCCGGCGCCGCCTCGGCACGCGAGGCGGCCGACGTCGTCGGTTCCTATCTTGCCGGGCGCGCTGCCAACGGAGACGGCGACGGCGGCGGCGACGGCGACGGCGACCTGACGCTAGTGGGCGTCGGGTTCCGGGACGCTGTCTGGGGCGATGTTCCGGGCCTGGAGCTGCTTGACGGCGTGACCCGGGGCCTGCCGACGGCGCTGATCAGCCATGATCTGCACTGCGTCTGGCTCAACAGCGCGGCGGCTACCCGCTACGACGTGGCCGTGGACGCGTCCGGGCTGATCCGCGAGGCGCCGGCCTTCGCGCTGACCCGCGAACTGGGAAAACTGCCCGACGCCGTGGTGGATGCCTGGGTGCGGGAGTCCGCGCAAGCAGCAGCCGCACGCGGGGTAGTGGGGATCGTGGATTTCGAAATGACCTGGAACAGCGACGTGTGGCTGCGGCGGATCACCGGCGGCTTCGATTCCTTCCGGACGGACGCCGGCGTCTATCCCCAGGATCTGGACCGTGCCATCGCAGAGGGGATGCGGACCGGATTGGTGCTCGACGGCGGCGGCCTGCTCACGGTGGGCCCGCTGAAGATGCTGATCGATGGCTCCCTCAACACCCGCACGGCGTACTGTGTGGACCCGTATCCGCACGGCGGCCGCGGCCTTCTCACCATCAGCGAGGACCAGTTGCTGGAGCTGCTGGTCCGGGCCCGGGAATCCGGGTTTGTTCCGGCGGTGCACGCGATCGGCGACGGCGCCAATGAGGTGGCGCTGAACGCCTTTGCGGCGGCCGGGATCGGCGGCCGGATTGAGCATGCCCAGTTTGTCCGGAACCGCGATTTTGCCCGCTTTGGCAAGCTGGGCCTGACCGCCAGCGTCCAGCCGGTTCATGCCCTCGATGACCGAGACGCCGCCGACGCCAACTGGGCCGGCCGCACGGACCGGGCGTTCCCGCTGAGGTCCCTGCTGGATGCCGGGGCCACGCTGGTGCTGGGTTCGGATGCGCCGGTGGCTCCGCTGGATCCGTGGGTTGCGATGTCGGCGGCCAGCACCCGGGCCCGGCAGGACGGGCGCGGGCCGTGGCATCCCGAACAGGCCCTCACCCGGCAGGAGGCGTTGAGGGCGTCGACGCGCGGGCGGGGCAGCGTCCGGGTGGGTGACCCGGCGGACCTCGCGGTGCTCGACGGCGACCCGTTGACAGTATCCGACGCGGTGTTCGCCGCGATGCCGGTGGCTGCGACGCTGGTCGCAGGGCGGTTTACGCACGGCGTCTTCGCTTGAGAGGGCGGGAACCAGTGGGCATTTTCGTTGGTTCGTCAGGGGTCCGGGCCCCGCTGATGCGCCGGGGCCCCACTGATGCGTCCGGGCAAGGGACATGCCCCGCGCCGGGGCCAGCGGGCGGACATAGTGTCATTGTGTCCAGTCCCGGGTCCGAAGAATGGGCATGTCCCCCGGACCCCCGGCACGAATGGGTCCAGGCTCCGCTAGCCCACCCCGTTACCACCCGACGAACCAGCGAAAAGGACCGCTAGCTGCCCTTGACGCGCGCCTGGATAAGGTTGGCGAAGGGCAGCCGGCCGAACTCCGCCCGGAACCCGGCATGGTACCCGGCTTCGGCGGCGTTCAACTGCTCCGCGGGCAGCTCCTTCCAGGCAACGATCAGGGATCCGGCCGCGGCGAGCTGCCAGATTAACCGGCCGTCCCAGTGGCCGGGCGGTTTACCCTTGCCGAAGTCGACGAACTCCTGAATCTGCCGGCGGAGCCCGCGGTTGCCCTTACTGCCGGGTCCGGCCTTGCCCACGTAGAGGACATCGGCGCCGTCGACCCATTCGGCGTCGAGCGCGTCCGCCCTCAGGGTGGGGTCCTTCTTCTTGAAGACGCCCGCCGCACTCCTGGCCAGGAACTGCGGCTCGAAACCCGCGGGCAGCAGCACGGCGAAAATCCCGGGTTTCTGCGGAATCCGGTTGATGTCGAGGTCCGCGAGCGGCCGGAATCCCGTGAACCCGTCCTGTTTCAATGACTGTCTGTTGATCGGCATGGGTTCCTTGGATCGGGGTGCGGGCTTCCTGCACCAGCTTACGGAAACGCCATTTCCGCGGCCGCCTAAATTGTCGCAGGTGCCCGATAACCTGTTCCCATGGACGGCGATCAGGAACCCGAAGTGGCTCAGCCAGAACAACTGAAGATCGTGGACGTGGCCCGTTCCCTGGCCGCCGTCCGGCCCTCCGGTGACGGCGCCGGGCTGATCGGCCAGCTCCGTGAACTGGAAGACCTGAAATCCGCCGCGGCCGCGCTTCAGGCACGGCTCGCCGTCAGCTTCGACCTGATCCAGCGGTGCGAGCAGCGGGACCTCGGAATGCCGGCGGCGGAGCTTGGCACCGGGGTCGGCGCGCAGATCGCCCTCGCCAGGCGCGAATCCCCCGCTAAGGGCGGCCGGCTCCTGGGTCTCGCGAAAGCCCTCGCCACCGAAATGCCCCACACCCTGGCCGCTCTGGAGACCGGGCAGCTCAACGAATGGCGCGCCACCCTCCTGGTGCGGGAAACCGCCTGCCTATCGGCGGCGGATCGGTGTGCCGTCGACGAGGAGCTCGCGCCCGACGCCGGGACGTTCGATGGTGCCGGGGACCGGTCCCTGATCGCCGCAGCCCGGTCCGCCGCCTACCGCCACGATCCGCGCTCCGTCACCGAGCGGGCGGGCCATGCCGCTACGGAACGGCACGTCAGCCTCCGCCCGGCGCCGGACACCATGTGCTATCTCACCGCCCTGCTCCCCGTCGCCCAGGGCGTCGCGGTCCACGCCGCGCTCACCCGGCACGCCGACACCGTCCGCAACACCGGGGATCCCCGAACCCGCGGGCAGCTCATGGCGGACGCCCTTGTGGAACGCATCACGGGAAAAGCCGGCGGGATCGCCGGGATCGAGGTCCAGCTCGTCATGACCGACCGTGCGCTGTTCCAGGCAGGCAGCGAACCCGCAAGGCTTCCCGGCTACGGGGTAGTCCCCGCAGGGTGGGCGCGGGAGATCCTCCTCGCGGACAACGCCGGAGACACTGAGCAGGACCAGGCCATGAACGTCTGGCTCCGGCGGCTCTACACCGCCCCCGGCGCGGGAGATCTCGTGGCGATGGAGTCCCGCGCACGGCTCTTCCCGCCCGGGCTGCGCCGCTTTGTCCAGGTCCGCGACCAGACCTGCCGCACGCCGTATTGCGACGCCCCGATCCGGCATCTGGACCACATTCTCCCCTGGCACAGTGGGGGACCGACGGCCCAGGGAAACGGTGCCGGGCTCTGCGAAGCCTGCAACCACACTAAGGAATCCCCCGGCTGGAGCGCCCACCCCCGGCCGGGACCCAGGCACACTTTCCAGCTAACGACGCCCACCGGGCACAGCTATCTGTCCACCGCCCCGCCGCTGCCGGGAGCACCATCACCGGGACCGCGGCCTCCCGAAGCACCACCACCCCGCCACCGGAGCGAACTTCGGCACTTCACCAAAGCGCGCAAGCGGCGGCCCGCGGACACGGAATTGACGCGCCAAGAGCGGACGCTTCTCGCAACGAGCTCCAAACTTCCTCATCCATGCCCAACACGGAGAAACCGCATGTCAAGTGTGCCAAGAGCTGCTACTCGAAAGGTACGCGAACGTCGGATTCTCGTCCTAGCGGCTGGCAGCCCAGGAAGCCCGTGGATCGCACTGGCTGTTGCCCGACCACAGAACTAGGCCCTGCTCCTGTGGAGCCCGCAGCTGCCGGAGCGTAATGGGCCGCGGAGTTGCGCGGAGACTGGCGGAATGAAGCCTGTCTGTTCCGCGGCGTTCTGGGAAGACCATCTATGCTGCAGTCCCGGGACCGCCGCGCCCTCATGCGGATCAAGGCACTAATTAAGGATATTGCCCGCAACGGCAATTAAGGCATCGGGAATCCTGGGCCGCTAAAGCACGACTTCCACGGCTGCCGGTCACTCCGCATCGCCGATGAGCATCGCCTGGTCTACAAGCACGTTGACTCGGCTGACGGCGTCGAAAGTCCTGTTTTCAGGGTGGCACTACCACTACCACTACCGCAACTGGCACGGAGGCCGGAGCCGGCCGGAGCCGGCAGGCAACCCGCCGGGCACGCAGAACCTGCAGATACCTTCGCGATCTCGCTATGAGCTGGCTCGGACACTTTTATGTCCTGAACGACCCGGCTGAATCAGATGGTTACCTGCAGGCACTTTAAGCCTACGCCCCGACGGCCACCACGGGTAGGGGCACCAGCCCGGATGGCGGATCCTGGCCCACCGCGGGCCGGCGCTCCCCTCAGGGCGTTGCCCGGCGCAGCGTCAGGTAGGAGCCCACCCCGAGGATCGTGCAGAACAAGGCCGTCCAGCCGGAACCGCTCAGGGGTGTCTGGGCTGCAAACCACGCGCCCACCGGCGGCCACCAGCCCTGCCAGGTGACAAGCCCGATCAGACCGACCAGCGCCACCGCGATGATGCTCCAGACCACCACCATCCCGGTGGTCCGCCACCTCTTGTACACGGTGGCAAACCAGAACCCGGTCATGTACAGGGCCAGCATCACGAGGAAATTGAACAGGATCTGGACGATCGCCGGGCTGTCCGCCGCCCAGCCCAGGAAGTACAGTTGCCCGTTCGGTCCCCAGCCGTCGGTCGCCACCTCCACCCGGCCCAGCACGTAGTAGAGCAGACTGACGGCCAGGGCCACCACGGCGAACAGCCCGGTGGTGCCGATATAGAAGGTGCGCCGGCTGACGCTCATGGCCTGGGAGAACGGGAACGTATAGGTGAGGGACTGGATGCCCAGGGCCAGGAAGTACCAGACCACTGCCTGTGAAGCGCCGGAGTAACGGGTTTCAACATCGTCCGGGATGATACGCCAGATGGCGTAGGTGAGGACGAAACTGGCGGCAATGATCAAGGCCGGGATGCCCAGAAACGTCCATTTGTTGATCAGCTGCATGCGGGCGACGCTGACGGCGCGGTTCATGGCGCCACCTCCACTTCTGCCTGGTCCGTCGTTGTGCGGGGCTCGACGCCGGTAGCGCCGGGCGGAACCGCCATGGTCTTGCGGACCACGAGCTGCTGCAGCGAAACCGGAGACAGTTCCAGGCCGAGTTCAGCGGCCCTGGCGCGGTCCGCGCTGCCGAGCCGGGCTTCGATGGTCACGGCGGCCAGCGCTCCCAGCCGTTCCCGGTGCAGGACCGTCCTGCCGGCGGTGAAGGCGGCAACCTTCGTGTTCTCTCCGGTGACTGTGGCGGCCGAACCGCGGATGTTCTCGGCATCGTCGTTCAGGATGATCCGTCCGTGGTCGATCAGGAGGACGTGTTCGAGCAGGTTGGCGACTTCGTCGATGAGGTGCGAGGAGAGGATGATGGTGCGCGGGTGGCGGGAGTAGTCCTCCACCAGCCGGTCGTAGAAGATTTGCCGGGCGACGGCGTCGAGCCCCAGATAGGGCTCATCGAAGAAGGTCAGTTCGGCGCGTGAGGCGAGCCCGATGACAACCCCGACGGCGGACAGCTGGCCGCGCGAGAGCTTCTTGATCTTGCGCTTGAGCGGCAGCATGAACTCCCCGGCCAGCCGGTCCGCGAACTGCTGGTCCCAGTTCTCGAAGAACAACGCCGCCGATTTGAACGCCTGGGCGGGATTAAAGTCCTCCGGATACTTCTGGGATTCCCGGATGAAGCACATCCGCGACAGGACCCGGTCGTTCTCATACGGGTGCTGCCCGAAGACTGCGACGTCCCCGGAGGTCTCGGGATCCTGGGCTGTGAGGATTGACATCAGGGTGGTCTTGCCGGCCCCGTTGCGTCCGAGCAGTCCGTAGATCTTCCCGCCGTCGATACGGAGGCTGACCCCGTCCACTGCTTTGAGGTCTTTGTAGCGTTTGGTGACGTTTGTTAGCTCAATCACCGGCGCCTGCGTGCGGGTGTTCACCGTCCCGCGCTCCTTTCCGTTAGTAAAGGGTCTGAACTGCTGCGGTTGATCATCCCGGTCAGCGCGTCCACGCTGATGCCAAGTTTGCGCGCCTCGCGGGTGAGCGGCTGGACGTAGTCCTGGAAGAACTCTTCGCGCCGCCGCTCCAACAACCGTGCGCGCGCTCCGGTGGCAACAAACATGCCGATCCCCCGCTTCTTGTAGAGAATTCCTTCATCGACAAGCTTGTTGATCCCTTTGGCCGCAGTGGCGGGATTGATCCGGTAGAACGCGGCGAACTCGTTGATGGACGGCGCCTGCGCCGCCTCCGCCAGCGATCCCGCGACAATATCGCCCTCGATCAGTTCGGCGATCTGGAGAAAGATCGGACGCGTTTCGTCAAGCACTGCCGACCGTCCTTTCGCTGGGATCGACACCAACACTTGGTCTGTTGGTTAGTTACTTGTGTAGCGAACCATAGAAGCGGGCGGCGCGCAAGGGTCCCAGCGGCCCGGAGTCGCCGCCGGGCGTCAAGAAACACCCCTCCGCTCAAAAGCGTAGAGTGGAACAGGACGCCTGTTTCTGGACGCCGAGCGCTGAGGGAGAAATCGTGACGATTGACTGGGACGAAAAAAAGGCCCTACTACAGGAACCGAACATCGCCGCCGTGACGCAGCTTTGCGACGAACTCATGGAAAAGAAGCCGGGGTCGGTCGTTCCCTACATCGATCCCGTCCATGACGAGGACGAATGCCGGATCGTCAGCCTGCACATTGCCCCGGGTAAGGGCACAGAATCGGGCTTCGTCTCCCATTTCAACGATGACGAGGCTGCCCGCCGCGCCACCTCCATTTATGAGGCGGTTGAACTCGACCCGCGTTACGTGATGCCGTGGAACGCCTATCCCTGGGTCCGCGACCCCGAGCTCCCGTCCGCCCTGAATGTCCAGGAGAAGACGGACGGCCTGCGGCCTTTCCGCCAGTTCCTCAAAATCAACAAGCGCGTCTCCGCGGTGATCGCCCACGGCGCCGATGCCCATGCGTTCCTGACGCTCTTTGAGAAGACCTACCACTCCTCACTGAAGAACCGCGGCGTCAAGATCTACAAGGCCACAGCCCTCGGCGGCCGCGCTTTCGCCGTCTCGGCAACCAAGCAGGACGAGCTCCTCGCCAAGAATGTCGACGTCTACAAGGACGCCATGCAGCGGGCGGGCATCCAGCACCTCTGAACTACCCGCGCTGAGAGGCGCCCGCCGGCAGGCGCACGACGCCGGCCCACGGCGGCGCTTTGACCTCACCCCTCCACCAGCCTCCGCCGGTGCCTGAGCTCCTCCGCCCACGCCCGGAAGGCCGGCCCCTCTCACAGGACAGCGACGGCCCCCTGCTGACGACGTGGCACCCACCACCACACAAACCGTGACTCCGCGCACCCAGCGAAAGAGAAAACCATGTCCCCGAACCCCGGCTCCAAACTCGCGATTGTAGGCGCCGGCAGTGTCGGCACCTCACTGGCCTTCGCTGCGTTGATCCGCGGCTCGGCCAGCAACGTCACCCTCTTCGACGTCAACGCCACCAAGGCCGAGGCCGAGGTACTCGATCTGGCGCACGGTACCCAGTTCGCCGCCGCGGCGGCGACGGTCACCGGCGGCGGGGACATCGCCGCGACGGAAGGGGCCGACGTCGTCGTCATCACCGCGGGGGCCAAGCAGGCTCCGGGCCAGACGCGGCTGGACCTGGCCGGCACCAACGTGCGCATCCTCGAACAGCTCATGCCGCGATTGCTGACGCACGCCCCGAACGCTGTCTATGTGCTGGTGACCAACCCCTGTGACGTGCTGACCGTCGCGGCGCAGAAGATCTCCGGCCTGCCCTCATCGCGCATCTTCTCCTCCGGCACGGTGCTGGATACCTCCCGACTGCGCTGGCTGCTGGCCCGCGAAGCCGGCGTATCGCTCACCAGCGTCCACGCCAGCATGGTGGGCGAGCACGGCGACACCGAGTTCCCGGTCTGGTCCGGGGCCACGATCGGCCCGGTCCCGATCCGCAACTGGAAGGTCAACGGGAAACGCATCTTCACCTCCGAGCACCTGGCCGACACCGCGCGGGAGGTCACGCAGGCGGCCTACAAGGTGATCGCAGGCAAGGGCGCCACCAACTACGCAATCGGTCTGTCCGGCGCACGTATCGTGGAAGCCCTGCTGCGCTCGGAAAATGCCGTGCTGCCAGTGTCCACGGTGCTCGACGGCCAGTACGGGATCTCCGGCGTGGCACTGTCGCTGCCCAGTGTTGTGGGGCACGGCGGAGTACGGGAGATCCTCGAGACACCGATGGACGACGGCGAACTCGCCTCCCTGCAGCACTCGGCGGAGACGCTGCGGCAGAGCCTGGCGAAGCTGGGGATTTAGGGGATATGCGCGGAGCCGGACGGGGGAGGCCACAACCGCCGCCACCGCCGCCGAGCCACCGTGTCACCGCCGCCGTCACCGCCGCCAGACCCTGCGGCCCGCCCTTGACCGCGGCGGCAGCGTAACGCAACGTCGCCGCAACCCCTCGGGCATCCGGTTCGCCTATGCTCGACGGACAGACTCACAGCGGCTCAGCGGCACAGCGGCTCAGCGGCTCAGCGGCTCAGCGGCTCAGCGACGAACCATCCGGGAGACACCTCATGACCAACTGGCGAATCAGGGATTTCCACTCGGCCGATCTTGACGGAATCCTGCACCTCTGGGAAACCCTCAAGGCCACCAACGTTGAGCCCGTCTACGCGCTCTCCGAGGTGCTGGCCTCCTGCGAAAAGGACCACGCCGTGGTCGCGGTACAGGGCGAGCAGCTGGTAGGCGCCGCCGTCGGCCGCGCCGCCCATGACCAGGGCTGGATCGTCTTCCTCGCCACCCTCCCCGAATACCGCGGCCGGGGGATCGGCACCTCCCTGCTGGCCGCCGTCGAAACGCGAATGGCGCCGCACGGGCTGAACAAGCTCTCCGCGCTGATGCCGGAATCCGAGACCCGGGTGGAGGCGTTCCTGGGCCGCGGCTTCGTCCTGAAGAAGAACCTGCGCTACTTCGAGCGGAAGATCCCCGTCCAGCGCCAGGAACTCGAACCGCTCAGCCAGCTTGGCGGCCGGATCCTGGCCCGCGACCTCTGGGAAAACGTCGCCGGCATGCGCAACGAGAAGGAACTTCTGGAACGCCGGCTGGTCCTGCCGCTCGCCGAGGCTGACCTTGCCGACGAGTTCGGTGTGGTGCCGCCGCGAGCCGTCGTCCTCTTCGGCCCGCCCGGCACCGGCAAAACGACCTTCGCGAAGGCAATCGCCTCACGGCTGGAGTGGCCGTTTGTGGAGGTCTTCCCTTCCCGGCTCGCCGCCGATCCCAAAGGCCTCGCCGGCGCGCTGCGCGAGACGTTCCTGGAGATCGCCGAATTGGAGCACGCCGTCGTCTTCATCGACGAGGTGGAGGAGATCGCCTCCCAGCGATCCGGCGAGCCGCCCTCGCCGCTGCAGGGCGTCACCAACGAACTCCTCAAGATCATCCCGGCGTTCCGCGAACAGCCCGGCCGGCTGCTGGTCTGCGCCACGAACTTCATCCGCGCCCTGGATACCGCGTTCCTGCGCCACGGCCGCTTCGACTACGTCATCCCCATCGGACTGCCGGACCGCCAGGCCCGCGAGGCCATGTGGCAGCGCTTCATCCCGGCCACCGTGGTGGACGACGTCGACGTCGAGCTTCTCGTGGACCGCACCGAGGGCTTCTCCCCCGCGGATATCGAGTACGCGGCCCGGAGCGCTTCCCAGCGCGCACTGGAAAAGGCGGTGTACGACGACGGCGGGCTGGCTTCCGGCGGCGACACTTCCGCGCGCTCGGCGGTCCGGAAGGGCCCGGCAACCCAGGACTATCTCGACGCGATCGCGGACACCCGGACCACCGTCAGCGAAGAAGTCCACCAGCAGTTCCTCGAGGACATCGACGCACTCGGCCGTGTCTAACAAAAGCAACGCGAGGTCACCTACGGCGCCCCGGGCATGCCCTGCCCGAGCGCGGCGGAGGCTTCCGCGATCCTGGCGACGGGGTAAGTGCTGTCCACGACCGGCCGCTACTGACCGCCGTCGGTGAGGCCCGCCGGCACTGTCAGTCCCGGTGGGACCCGGTCCCGGCGGCGCCCGCCACCGGAACGGAGGTCTCGACAGGCCCGGCCGGGACGTCCTCGTAGGAAAGGTTCTCGTAGTCTGTGTCATCCGCCTCGTCGAGCAGGTCATCGAGCTCATCGAGCAGCCACGGGTTGATGCGGGCGAGGATCTTCCTGGTTTCCTCGACCGGAACGGCGGCGTAGAGCACCGGCCGGGCCTCCTCGTAACGGGTCACCGGCGGCTTGTCCGGCCACTTCTCGGCCAGCGCCCTGACCCGCTCCGGCAGGGAATTGTGCGCGTTGTCCGCGATCTTCACCAGGGTGGCGTCGTGGTCCTCGGCGATGTAGCGGATGCCGGCCTGGTAGTCGTCCGGGTTCTCTTGGAAACGCTTGGTGACACGTTCGATGATGTCCGCGGTGCGCACTGAGACGCCCATGGCCAGGAGCGCTTCCCTGGTCATCGGCGTGTCCTCGGCGATGTCGTGCAGGTAGCCGGCGATCCGGATGTCGTCGTCGAAATCCGCCAGGGCGTCACCGACGGCGATCACATGTTCGCGATAGGGGCGCTTGAGCTTGTCCTTCTGGCGGTTGTGGGCCACTTCGGCAAGGATCTTCGCCGTCTCCACGGTGAAGCTCGATTGAGGGGTCGGTGGTTCAGGGGAGCGCACTTCCGTGAATTCAAGTTCTGACATACTTCCAGCGTACGCGTCAGCTCCGTGCGTTGTGCCGGCCGGCACCGGGCCACTCCCAGGGCCCCCGCGGCAGCGCTGCCGCGTCAAAGACTGCAAGCGCGCGCTCCAGGGTTCCCGCCGGCAGTCCGAGGGAGGCCAGCAGCAGATCCCGCACCTCGGCGGCCGCAACGCCGGCGATCGCAAGGTCACCGAGTGTGACGGCGCCGTTGCGCTTGGCCAGCCGGACGCCGTGGGCGTTCAGCACCAGCGGCACATGCACATATTCCGGAACAGGCATACTCAGAAGCGAGGCCAGATAGGCCTGCCGCGGCGTGGACGGCAGCAGGTCGTCTCCGCGGACCACCTGGTCGATGCCCTGGGCTGCGTCGTCCACCACCACAGCAAGGTTGTAGGCGGTCACGCCGTCATTGCGCCGGATCACAAAGTCGTCCACCACTCCGGTGTAGCTGCCGTGCAGCACGTCCAGCACGGTTGCTTCCGCAATCTCAGCTCTCAGCCGGATCGCGGCGGGCCGGACCGCACGTTTGGCGCCCCGCTCCGCCGCGGAAAGATTCCGGCATGTGCCCGGGTACGCGCCCTGCGGGGAGTGCGGGGCGGACGGGGCCTCCTGGATCTCGCGGCGTGTGCAGAAGCACTCGTACGTCAGGCCCGCCGCTGTCAGCCGTTCCGTCGCCTCCGCGTAGAGTGGCCCGCGGTCCGTCTGGCGTACGACGGCGCCGTCCCACGTCACACCGACCGCCGCCAAATCACGGAGCTGCTCCGCCTCGGCGCCGGGCCGGACACGGTCCAGGTCATCTACGCGCAGCAGGAACCGGCGGTCGGTGGAGCGGGCAAAGAGCCACGCCAGCATTGCCGTCCGGAGGTTGCCCACATGCAACTCGCCGGAGGGGCTGGGGGCGAAGCGGCCGGCAGACGTCATGGAACCAGCCTATGCGGCACACCACACAACTCCCTCCAAACACCAACGCGGGGTCACCTACGGCCCATTGCGGGGTCCAACATGGGCGCGATGTGACCCCGCGTTGCCCTGAAAAGGCACAAGAGCCCCTCAGCTACCGATGACTTCGGAGGAACCGACGTCGGTGGCTCAGGGGCTCTTGCCGTGCCGGGCCCGCGGGCGTTGCTCCGGGCCATGGCACTGCGAATGCGGAGATTTTTCTGCGAAAGACGATGCGTGAACAAGTGTCAATCAGCGGCGGGTTCCTTGCGGGATACCTCATCCAGTGTCCGGGTGGTGTGCCGGGGTTCCTGTAGCCTTCGGGATCCGGCGGTAGCCTGTGTCCCTTTGTTGTCACTATTCCAACAGAAGCCCTACAGTTGGTGCAACAGACGTCCCTAAAACTGGTCAATCTGACTAACGCGCGCGGCAGACATCGGCAGGAAGTGGTCATTTTGCAGGTACTCGACGCGACAGACCGGCGGATTCTCATTGCCCTCGATGAGGATCCCCGGCTGCCCATCATGGTGCTGGCCCAGAAATTGGGCCTGGCGCGCGGCACCGTACAGTCGCGGCTGGAGCGGATGTCGGCGTCGGGCGCCCTCCGCCGGAACAGCAGCCGGGTGCTGCCGTCCGCCCTGGGCCGGGGCGTGGCGGCGTCGGTGAGCGCCGAACTGGACCAGAGCCATCTGAACGAGGCGATCGCCGCGCTGCGGAACATCCCGGAGGTGCTCGAATGCCATGCCCCGGCCGGTGAGACCGATCTGCTGATCCGGGTGGTGGCGACGAGCCCGGACGATCTCTACCGCGTGTCCGAAGAAATCCGGCTCTGCCCGGGGATTGTGCGGACCTCCACCAGCATGTTCCTCCGCGAGGTTATCCCCTACCGGACCACGGGGCTGCTGGACTCCTGAGGCGCGCGGGCCCGACGGCCCGCAGCCCGCAGCCCGCCGCCCGCCCCGGGGAGCCCTCCCCATCGCCGCCTGCGCGGTTTGCAGCTAGGCTGGCCGGGGAATCAATCAGGGGGAAATGTGGCGGGTAACTTCTACGGGGCGGACGTCGCCCAGCTGCGCCGGCTGGCACAGGACCTGGCCGGCGGCGCCCGGCGGCTCAACCAGCTCGGCCAGCAGCTCGGCGGCACCATCAGCGCCAGTCACTGGAAGGGGAACGACGGCGAGCGCTTCCGCAGCGACTGGACCTCATCCCACATTAGGGCGCTGAAGGCCGCATCAGCCGGGATCGAAGCAGCCGCCAAAGCCGTGCTCATCAATGCCGACGAACAGGAGCGCACCAGTCAGAGCGGCGCGGGTTCGGGCCCCGGAGTCGTCGCCGCGGACGACGGCGGCACAGCCCGGGAATTCACCGAAAAACTCGATGCGATGACGGCAGCGGAACGTGTGGCGTACCTGGCGAGCGACGAATTCAGGACGTGGGCACTGGACAACCCGGCGGCAGCCAAAGCTGCTATGGACGCGGCCGCCGATTCCGGCGCCATTGACACGAAGTCCCGGGAGTACGCAGATTTCCTCAGCGGGTACTGGAACCAGCAGGCGATGTTGGAGATGGGAATCGACCCCGCCGCCTGGGACACCACCAAGGGCACCGACTATAACTGGGAGACCATAAAGAAGGTCTACGACTTCTATGGCCAGGCGTATCTGGCGAACCCCGATCTGCAGTGGGCCGGAATGGCCAACATGATCGGTCCCTCCTTCGCCGGCGGATTCAAAGACATGGCCGTGATGCGGGATCTTGCCCAGCAGATCGCCGACCATCCGGCGTCGAACATTCCGCTTCCGATGCTGGACGAGCTCGAGCAACTGGCGGGCATAACGGACGCAGAAATCAGGTTCTACGAAACCAGCATGCTGGACATGAACAAGGAGATTTTCCTCGACCAGGCCCGGCAGCACGAGGCCTACCTGACGGGCGGTCCGGAGGAAATGAGCCGCCTCCGCGATTCCGGCGTGATCAACGCTGAGACGGCGCGGGCCTGGGAGCAGATCGACTCGGGCGATCCGGCACGGGTCAGGGAGGGCAATACGGCGTTGTTGTTCCGGGAACAGAACGAGATCATCGCCGACGATTACGACACCATGCGGAACCATCCCGGCGGGGAAGCCGTGACCTATCTGGTGACTCTCGCCGGCGAGCCGTCCATCCCCGGGGCCCGGAGTTTCCCTGAGGTCTTTCCCTACGAGTTCAGTGTGGAGAGCCCCGGTCCGGACAACGTACCGTACACACATTGGGACAACCCGGCCCAGGTACGCACCGATTTCACCACCGGGTTCCCGAACGGCAACATTGCCGACGCTGATCTGCGCTGGGCGCTGATCAGCCGGAACACCCTCCCGGCGTACCAGGAGCTGCTCCGCGCCGATCCCGGCCGCGCCCGGGACATCATCGGCTCCGACTTCAATGACCGTGTGGTACAACACCGCCCCACCAACAACATCCCGCACATCATGGACCGCTTCGCGTCCGGATTCAGTGCCGAGGTGCATCAGTGACGCCGCACGCGCTGCCCCGTCCGTGGACCTTCGCCGTCGCCGCAGCAGCCCTGGGCTTGGGCTTGACCATCACGGGCTGCCAGGTGGTCCTCCCCCCGTCCCCCGGCTCTTCCGCCGACCCGACCCCGTCCTCTGGGAGCACCATGACATCCTCTGAATACTCCACTCTCGACGCTGCCGGCGTTCAAGAAATTGAAAACAGCCGTCAGGCGCGTCTGGACATGAGGAGCGGAGAGCTCTTGAAGTCCGCTGTGCGGGTCACCGACAGCAGCTACGGGCCCCAAATCAAGGCCTCCGGCAAAATCGCGCTCACCATCGAGGGTCCGACCGGCGAGATCCACGGGCAGACGGACCGGATCCGCTTCATGACCGTAAGCGCGTTGCCGGACTTCAGCGAAGTCACGTACTTCCTCACCGCGGACTCACGGGAGGCATACTTCGGCCTCATCCGGGATGGCGTAATGAAGTACGGCATCGAGAGCCGCGCGGCGGAAGGCTGGATTTCCTCCATCAGCCGCCAGCCCGAAGACAAGAGCGGCTTCTCCCTCGGGCCTGGGACAGCCACCGGCCTGAGCGTGAGCTACGACCTCCGCTACGACGGCTCGAAAGACACCCAGGTCATCATCGTTCACGTCAGCCCGGTGCGGGCAGGCTGAACGCGGAAGCGCCAATCCATTACTTCCGTGGCATATACCACTCGGTGAAGGACCAGGTGCGGCCCAGCCTCGACTGTACCCGCTGCCCGGACCGGGACCGTACTTAGCCGCGGTGCCCGCTTAGCTTCCGTCGCCCCTGCCGTATTCGCGGTCCCAGAGCTCGTGGATTTCGGCGTCCTTCCGGATCACTTTCACCGCCGCCAGCTCGGCGGGTTTCCGTCGTTGCCACTCACGCGGATTGAGGGACTTCCGTCCGCTGTCCAACAGGAGCAGCGCACGGTCCGTCAGGGCATCGCCGCGCAGAGTGAAGTCGGTCTTGCGCCGGCGGAGGACCTCACGGAGCGCGGCCCGGGCGGCAGCGTAGTCGCCGAGTCTGCGCAGCGAACGGGCCCGCACCAGCAGCAGCGCGGCGGCGAGGTCGTCGCCGTTGAGCAGTCCCTCGGTGTCCGCCGCGACTTCCGCATCCCGCCCCAGCGCCGCCGCCAGTGAGCAGCGGGCCAGGGCCAGCGGCAACGACGGCGGCAGGCCGGTCAGCGCCGCCAGCGCGGCCTCCGTCTGGCCGGTCTCGCGCAGCGAGTGCGACAGGGCAAGGAACACGGCTTCCTCGCTGAACAAAACCGGAACCTCGATCCGCTCGGCCACTGCCACGCGGGTGACCACGCCGGAGAGGTAGGTGGAGGCGTAGCGGTTCGCGTCGTCGTCGTTCCTCATCGAGAGGCCGCGCCGGAGCAGTTCGGCGGCCCGCAGTTGGCCGCCGTGCGCGTAGGCCAGCAGCCCGGCCATGACGTAGCAGAGCCCGGCCCAGCCATGGTAGGTGCGCGCCAGCTTGATCAACCGGTCCGGGTCGGTGCTGGCGAAAATGGCGGCGTGCACTGCGCGGGTCGCCTTGCCGGGTCCGGCGCCGAAACCCTTTGCCAGCCGCGGGACGGCGCCCTCGACAGTCAGGGTGCCGCGGATCCTCCGCGCCAGGACTCCGGACACCAGTCCGCCCACACCGTCGGCGAGGACGCGCACAGGGGTCCGGACCAGGGCTTTGCGGAAGGGCGTCAGGTCGCGAGTGTCGCGGTAGAGGACGGGGTGTTGGGGAACGGATTCTGCGGGTCCGGCGCTCATGCACCCATGCTAGTAGGCTCTGGGAATGGCTGAACTCCACGACGACTTGTCCGCTTCAGGAGCTGCCCGCCCGGGCCCCAAAACCCCCGAGGCCAGCGACGACTTCATCCACCGGCGCCATACGCTGCCGTCCGGGCTGGGGTACACGACGACCACCGGCCGGCTGGTGCCGGCAGAGTTTGTGAGTATCTAAACTCAGGGGACCGGCCCGGGCTGGGACACCCGGCACGACTCCCCGGGCCGCCCAGTTAGGCCGCGGCCGCGACCCAGAGACCGATCACCCAGGTGCTGGCGGCGAGACAGGCGAGGCCGAATTCCACGATCATTCCCAGCCCGGTGGCTTTCAGCGCGGCCCAGCTGGAGGCCACAGCGGTCCGGAAGACTCGGGTGCGGTGCAGCTCGCCGAGCAGGAGTCCCGCCGCGAAGCCGACAAAAAGTCCCACCACGGGGATGATGAACATGCCCACCACGCCGAAAACGAGTCCGGCGACAACCGAGCGGCCGGGGATGCTGTGCTGTTTAAGTTTGCGCCCCGTCAGGACGGCGCTGGCCGCCATTCCGGCCAGAACGAAGACCATTCCGATGCCGAAGACCACCCAGCCCGTGGTGCCGGCGCCGCCCCAGATCGCCCAGGCCAGCAGGCTGAGCCCGATCAGGATGCTGCCGGGCAGCACGGGAATGATGGTTCCCGCGACGCCCACCAGGATGGCCAGGCCGCAGAGAATCGTCACAGCAGTCTCGGGATTCATCACCCCAGTCTATGGTTCGGGGCGGCGCTGAAGAGACAGCTGAGGGGACAGGCGAAGAGGCCGCCGGACAACACCGGAAAGCATAGGGACCGGACGACGACGGCGCCGCCTGCCCCGCCGGGACTAAAGGAAGCGCCGCCGTCGTCGACTGTTCGTCAGTAGCTGGTCGTTTGTAGCCTGTCGTCCGTTGCGTTCGGTGGTAGCTACTCGGCTTCGACTGCCGCGGCGACTGCCGCCGAAACAGCCGGGGCCACCCGCGGGTCCAGCGGGCTCGGCACGATGTAGTCGGCGGAGAGATCGTTCTCGGCGAGCGCCGCGATGGCGCGGGCCGCGGCCAGCTTCATGGCCGGGGTGATCCGGCGGGCGTCGGCGTCGAGGGCGCCGCGGAAGATGCCGGGGAACGCGAGCACGTTGTTGATCTGGTTCGGGAAGTCGCTGCGGCCGGTGGCGACGACGGCCGCGTACTTGTGCGCGACCTCGGGCATGACCTCGGGGTCCGGGTTAGACAGGGCGAAGACGATTGAATCCTGGCTCATGAGCGACAGGTGTTCCTCGGCCAGCTTCGACGAAGAAACACCGATAAAGACGTCGGCGTCGAGCAGTGCCTCGGCGGGACCGCCGGAGACGCCGCGCGGGTTTCCGCTCCTGGCCAACTGGGCCTTCTTGCTGGCCTGGTCCGCGGCGATGTCCGCCCGCTCGCTGTTGATCACGCCGCGTGAGTCCAGCAGCACCACGTCGGTGATGCCGGCGGTGAGGAGCATCTGGGCGACGGCAATACCGGCCGCGCCGGCGCCGGAAACGGCGACGCGGAGCTTCTCGAGTTCGCGGCCGGTTACCTTCGCGGCGCCGGTCAGGGCGGCGAGGACGACGACGGCGGTGCCGTGCTGGTCATCGTGCATCACCGGGCAGTCCAGGGCCTCGATGAGCTTTTCCTCGAGCTCGAAACAGCGGGGCGCCGAGACGTCCTCGAGGTTGACGGCGCCGAAGCTCGGACGCAGCCGGACGAGGGTCTCGACAATCTCGTCGACGTTGGTGGTGCTGAGCACCAGCGGGATCGAGTCGAGCCCGCCGAAGGCCTTGAACAGGGCGGACTTGCCTTCCATCACGGGCAGCGAGGCGCTGGCGCCGATGTCGCCGAGGCCGAGAACGGCCGTGCCGTCGCTGACGACGACCACGAGGCGCTGGGCCCAGGTGAGGGTCTTGGCGAGTTCCGGGTCATCGGCGATGGCGCGGCTGACCTGGGCTACGCCGGGCGTGTAGGCGATGGAAAGATCGCGCTTGCTGGCGAGCGGTACGGTGCTGGAAATCGAAAGCTTGCCGCCCTGGTGGGATGCGAAGATCTCCTCGTCGCTGAGCACCGCTACGGGCTCGGCGGGTGAATCAGCGTCGGTAGGATTGATCGTTTCAGTGGACACGTCGTTGTCTCCTGGGGGCTCACCGTGGGCATACGGCTCATGGAAGCTCAAGCACAGTCATGCTCAAGATGGCGGGTGGAACATCCGTGGCGGCCCAAGGTTGGCGGGCTGGCGGTGACGCTCCGGGTACTGCTGGCGGCGGGCCGCTCCGGATCTGCAATGGTAACCACATCATCAGCCGCATGAGGTGGCACAGGACACACTGCCGGCCGCGGTGAAACGTTTATCCAGCCTGCAACGCGGCTGACACCACGGGAACACGCTTGTACACGCCTGGCACTAACCACCGCTGCTGGTCTAGTCCAGTTACGTGCGGGTTACGCGGAGTGGCGGCTGCGGGTCAGCAGCCAGCAGGCCCTCTTCAGGTCTTCCTCGGCCTCAAAGAGGGAAAGGCGGCGGCAGCGGACTGCCTGGACCAGTCCGCTGACGGTCAGCAGCAGCACCCGGGAGACGGCGGCGTCGCCGCTCACGGCGGTGACGGCCCTTTCCGCGGTCGAATCGATCTCGCGCAGCAGCTGCGTGGTGTCGGTGTCCGGCACATAAGCCGTTTTGCCGAGGCTCTGTTCGACGGCGGGCTGCATGAGGCGCATGTGGAAGATCTCCATCACGACGCCGGCGAGGGCGTGGGCCGGGACGTCGTCCGCGGTGTGTTCGGCATACCGCCCGGCACCCTTCATTTTCGCGAAGGTGCCACCGGCCGTGGCGGCGGCCGTGGGAGCGGCCGTGGGGGCGGAGACGGCGGGGGCTGGCGAGTGGGCCGCCAGCAGCTCCGCGAGCTGCCGGCGGTAGAGCGCCAGCACCAGCTGGGTGGCTGAGGGAAAGTAGCGGCACAGCGTTCCGAGCGGAACGTCGGCCTTGGCCGCAACCTCGGAAAGGGCCACGGAGTCAAGCCCCTTGCGGGCGAAACTGGCGGCCGCATCGAGAATCCGGGTGTAGCGGATTTTTTGCCGGGTGAGGGTGGGCGGATGGGCCATCGGTGGAAGTTCTGAGTGGAAGTCAGGCATCAGCAGCGTTCCGGGTTCGGTTTTCTCGGCAGCCGGGAGGGATCCCCCATAGCGCTGCCGCGGCAATTCCCGTCCACTATACGCCACGCCACCGGGCGGTCAGCCAGTCACACGGAAAGCCGGCGGCGCCTCCGGTGGCGCCTCCTCAGCGCCCCTGCGGCGTCAGTCCACACCCTTAATCTTGACCACAAACACGGCGCCCAGAAGCCCGATGACAGCGGCAGCCACGTACAGCGAAACGTATCCTCCCCACATGGTCACGAAGGGGAATGCGATGAGCGGAGCGAGGACCTGCGGCAGGGAATTGGCGATGTTGATGACGCCCAGGTCCTTGCCGCGGCTCAGCGCGGAGGGCAGCACCTCGGTGATGAGGGCGAAGTCCACGGCAAGGTAGCAGCCGAAGCCGATTCCCAGCACGGAGGCGCCGATCAGGGCGCCGGTCCAGGTCGGCGTGAAGGCGAGGATCAGGGAGGCCACCGCAATGATGACCGAGGAGATGATGACCAGCGGCTTCCGCTTCCCCATCCGGTCGCTCAGCGGGCCGCCAATGACGCTCGTGATGATCACCATCACCGCGTAGAGCCCGGTCAGGATCAGCACGCCGAACTCCGGCGCCATGCCCTGTGTTTCTTCAAGGTGGACGGCGTCCGTGAGGAAAAACAGCAGGTAGAGGGTGACCATGTGGTTGCCGATGTTCACGAGCAGCCGGGTCAACCAGGCCCAGGCGAAGTCGGGGTAGAGCGCCGGGGAGATCCAGAAGCCCTTCACAAAGCCGGCCAGGCTGAACGGGGGGCGGGCCTGCGCGGGCAGCGGCACGTCGTCGTTTGTGAAGAAGTACAGTACGACGCCGGCGAGAAGCGCCACGGCACAGATAAGGTAGCCGACGGCGAAGTTCCCGGTAACGGCGGCGGCGATCACCGCGCCGATCAGGATGCCGACCGTTTGCCCCATGGCCCCGAGGCCGCCCACCGTGGCGCGCTGCGCCACCGGCACCCGGTCCGGGATGGCGGCAGTGATGGCGGCGTAGGCGCCGTTGCAGCCGGCCTGGACGAGGCACCAGAGCAGGGTCATGACGGCGACGTTGGGCGCCCCCGCCAGTGCGATGAGTGCCACGGCGCCGAGGACCGCCCCGAAGAGCACCCACGGCACGCGCCGGCCCCGCCGCGAGGTGGTCCGGTCGCTAAACGCGCCGAACAGAGGGTTGGCTACCAGCGATACCGCGGCGCCTGCACCGGTCACCAGAGCCAGGATCGCCTCCTTGTCCCCCTCGCTGAAGGCCGCGGCCTGCTGGCCGAGCAGCACCTGGATCGGACCGAAGAACGCCGCATTGATGCCGACATTGACGAGCACCACCCCGGTGATCCAGACGGGCCGGACGCGCCGCTCAGGTTCCGCGAGTGCCACCGCCGTCGGGCCGTTTGCGGCCTGACTCGTGAGAGCTGGGTCCGGATCTGCTCCGGGTAGATCGGACAGGCTCATGTGGTTCCCCCGGAACTGACGGCAATCGCTGAAAATCGGTGTGGGCCCAGACTATCGTGGGGAGCTAAGCCCGCCGACTATTTCCAGCATCAGGGAGAAACCGTGACCGCATCCGCCGTCAACACCGCCGATCTCTTCGACGAACGGGGCGACGAACTCGACTCCGTGGCCCTGCAATTCCAGTCGATCGGCGGGCGGACGCATTTCCACGGCCCCGTCCGGACCATCCGCTGTTTCGAGGACAATGCCCTGGTCAAGTCAACTCTGGCCACGCCCGGGGACGGCGCCGTCCTGGTGGTGGACGGCGGCGGCTCGCTGCGCACGGCGCTGATGGGCGACCTGATCGCGGCGAGCGCCGTCGCCAACGGCTGGGCCGGAGTCGTCGTCAACGGCGCCATCCGCGACCGGGCGGCCATCGCCGGGCTGCCGCTCGGGGTGAAGGCGCTGGGCAGCAACCCGCGCAAGAGCGCCAAAGCAGGCGCGGGCGAAAGCGACGTGGAAGTCGAGATCGACGGCGTCGCCCTCCGGCCCGGGGCGATGATCTGGTGCGATCCGGACGGAATACTGGTCGAGCGCTGAGCCGCCGAGGTGAGACTTCGCGCCCAAGACTCGAACCAGCATGGGCGCGAAGTCTCACCTCGGCGTCCATCCACGGGACAGGAGAACACGCCGGACCCTCCCGACGACGGTGGGGCACTCCCCCTCCAGATCGTCCCTTGCGACCCGCACCTCGCACCAGCCCAGCCTTTCCGTGGTTCGGGCACGGCGGATGTCGCGCAGATGCTGGCTGACCCCGCCATGGTGGAGCCCGTCGTACTGCAGCGCTACCCCGTAGGCCGGATACGCTGCGTCCGGCCACAGCTCCGGGGCTCCGGCCGGCCCCCAGACCACGTGGTTGAGCTCCGGCTCCGGCAGGCCACCGCGGACGACGGCGAGGCGCAGCCGCGTCTCCGGAGGGGAATCCGCGCCGACGCGCACGAGCCCCAGGGCCTCCCGGGCCCTCCGGATGTGCCGGGCTCCCGGGTGCTGGAGCAGCATCCGGTTCAGCGTCTCGACGCTCGCCAGGGCCGCCCGGGGGGAGGGGAACTCCGGACCGTGTTCGGACACCAAGGAATCCCCGGCAGCCACGAGATCGTCCAATGCCAGAGTCGCGGCCAGGTCGAGGTAGGTGCGTTCGGGCGAGGTAACCCGGACGCCGTCGAGCATCACCACGTCCCCGGGCCGCAGCGCGAGGCGGTGCCCCGCCACGTTCGCCCGTGTCGGGATGCTGCCGCCCCGCGGCCGGGCAAGGTGGATCCTCCAGTCGCAGTCTGCCCACGGCGGAAGGCCAACGCGCCAGATCCTCGCCGCAGTGAGGTGACAGAGCACGGTGCATCCATCGAGTTGGCAATAGGCCCGCAGGGCTGCGGCGCCGTGTGCGCCGCAGCCGGGCGGAACGCGGATGCCGCGGGACACGGTGATCAGGTCCTGGGCGCGGGTCCGCTTCCGGGGGATCCCGGCCGCATCGGCAGCCAAGACGGAGAATGATCCCTCCGCCAGCGTCGTTGGAAGCTCAAGTCTGCGCATCCCCTCATCATGAAGGAAACCGGCGCCGCCCGCTGAAGTTATCCACACCCCGCCTAAGTTATCCACACCCCGCCACCGCCTACCCTTCGGACTTCATGGTCAGGCCCGCCGAGGTGAGAGTTCGCGCCCATGACTGGTCGAGACATGGGCGCGAAGTCTCACCTCGGCGTCGGACGGCATCGGCGTCGGCGTCGGCGTCGGACGGCATCAGACGGCGACGGCGCCTGCCCGCGGAGTCCGCCAAAAGTATGTTTCCTCTCACTTTTACGGCGCGTGACGGGCGTCGCTACCGCTCTGGTGTAAGACTTGGTAGCTGCGGCGCAGGCCGCGGAACGCGAAATGCCGAGGGAGACAGATGACAACCACCCAAGACCAGACCGCAGCCAAGATCCCCCAGCGGGTCATCTGGCTGGCCGTGGCGGGCGCCGTCGGCGGGTTCCTCTTCGGTTTCGACTCCTCCGTGGTCAACGGCGCCGTGGACGCGATAAAGGATGAGTTCGCGCTCAGCGAGGCCGTGACCGGCTTTGCCGTGGCCGTGGCACTGCTCGGCTGCGCGGCGGGTGCCTACCTGGCCGGCAAAGTCGCCGACCGCTACGGCCGCATCCCCGCCATGAAGATCGGCGCCCTGCTGTTCCTGGTCAGTGCCATCGGCACGGGCTTCGCCTTCGGTGTGTGGGACCTGATCTTCTGGCGCCTCGTCGGCGGTTTGGGCATCGGCTTGGCCTCCGTGATCGCCCCGGCGTACATCTCCGAGATATCCCCGCGCCACGTCCGTGGCAGGCTGGCGTCGCTCCAGCAGCTCGCCATCACCATGGGCATCTTCGCCGCACTCCTCTCGGACGCCCTCTTCGCGAATTTCGCCGGCGGCGCCGGCCAGGAGCTCTGGTTCGGTATTCAAGCTTGGCGCTGGATGTTCCTTGCCGGCGCCGTGCCCGCAGTGGTCTACGGCTGGATTGCGTATACCCTGCCCGAGTCGCCGCGGTTCCTGGTGTTCCAGGGCAAGGATGAGGAAGCCCTCAAGATTTTCCAGTCCATCGCCCCGGCCGAGGACACGGACCGCCAGCTGCGCGACGTTAAGAAGGCCATCCAGGACGACAAGGTCGCCGGCCAGAAGGGCTCCCTGCGCGGCAAGGCCTTCGGCCTGCAGCCCGTCGTGTGGATCGGCATCATCCTCTCCGTGCTGCAGCAATTTGTCGGCATCAACGTGATCTTCTACTACTCCACCACTTTGTGGAAGGCTGTAGGTTTCCAGGAAAAGGACTCCCTGACGATCTCCGTGGCCACCGCGATCACGAACATTCTGGTGACCCTGGTGGCGATCGCCCTGGTGGACCGGATCGGCCGCCGGCCCATTCTGCTCGCGGGTTCCATCGGCATGGCGGT
Organism: Arthrobacter sp. CG_A4; assembly: GCF_035985125.1. Lineage (NCBI taxonomy): Bacteria > Bacillati > Actinomycetota > Actinomycetes > Micrococcales > Micrococcaceae > Arthrobacter > Arthrobacter sp. CG_A4. Next base: position 57,851 of record NZ_JAXCID010000016.1, read on the forward strand.
CTCGCTGGGCACCATGGCCCTGGCCTTCGGGTCCGCCACCGGAGCCGGCGATGCCATATCACTGCCCGGTGTGTGGGGCCCGGCCGCGCTAGTTGCCGCCAACGTCTTCGTGATCAGCTTCGGCGCGTCCTGGGGCCCGCTCGTCTGGGTGCTGCTGGGTGAGATCTTCCCGTCCCGGATCCGCGCCCGCGCACTGGGCCTCGCCGCTGCAGCCCAGTGGATCGCCAACTTCGCCATCACCCTGAGCTTCCCGGTCATGGCGGCGGCTTCCCTGCCCGTGACCTACGCCATCTACGCCATGTTCGCGGCGGCGTCGTTCTTCTTCGTGAAGTTCAAGGTGCCGGAGACCAACGGAATGTCCCTGGAACAGGCCGAGACACTCTTCGTTCCCAAGGGTTCCGCGAAGGATTCAACCAGGGCCTGAGCCCCGCCCGCCTCCCGTCGCCCGTCGCACCAACGCACCGCACGCTCCCGCCTCACGAGGTGACAGTTAAGGCCCATGTTTCCGGGAAACATGGGCCTTAACTGTCACCTCGGCGGGTTGGGGATACAGATGACCATGAGGACCACGACGGCGACCGGACCTGGGGGCAGCTGCGGCCGCCGGGCTCCCCGATCACACGGCACCCCGGCGCCCGGCAACAGGCACACCGCTACCCGATCACACGGCACCCGCAACAGGCACCCGCAGCAACGTCAGATGCAGTGCATCACCTACAATTTTTTTAGGTACCGCGCCCCGGCGGTTGACGCAACTGCCAGCCGCCTTTCCGGATCGAGCTAAACAGCTCAGCAGCGGCACCCGAACCGGCTTTCTGGCCCACGGCAGAAAATGAGGACTTTCAATGCAGAACTTCCCAGGCGTCGGCATCAGCCCCGGCCGCGTCATCGGCACCATCCGCCAGATGCCCAAACCGATCAGCGCACCCCCCGCCGGCGAACAACTGCCGGCCGGCGTCACGGCTGAGGAAGAAACAGCGGCGCTGAAAACCGCCGCGAAGGCCGTCCACGACCAGCTCAAAGCCCGGGCCGGGACGGTCAGCGGCGACGGGAAAGCCGTGCTGGAAGCCACGGCCCTCATGGCCACGGACACCATGCTGCTGAAGAGCGCCGCCAAGCTGATCGCGCGCGGCACCTCCGGCCAGCGCGCCATCTGGGAAGCCGGCGCCTCCGTCTCGGAGATGCTGCACAACCTTGGCGGCTACATGGCCGCGCGTGCCACCGATGTCCTGGACGTCCGCGCCCGGATCGTGGCGGAACTGCGCGGCGTGCCCGCCCCCGGGATCCCCACTTCCGCGACCCCCTTCATCCTCATCGCCGAGGACCTGGCCCCCGCGGACACGGCCACCCTGGACCCGGAGAAGGTCCTGGCCCTCCTCACCGCCGGCGGCGGGCCCCAATCCCACACAGCGATCATTGCCCGCTCGCTGGGCCTACCCGCCGTCGTTGCCGCCACAGGCGTCGACCGGCTCGCGGACGGCACCGAAGTCTACGTGGACGGAGCCGCCGGCCTCATCACGGTGGATCCGGACGAGTCCCAGCGCACCGCCGCCGAGCATTGGGCCGCCACCGCCTCGCTGCTGGCGGACTTTGACGGCACAGGTACGACGGCGGACGGCCACCTTGTCCCGCTCCTCGCCAACGTTGGGGGCGCCAAGGACGCCGTGGCCGCCGCCAGGCTCAACGCCCAGGGCGTGGGGCTGTTCCGGACCGAGTTTTGCTTCCTGGAACGGGACACCGAGCCCACCGTGGATGAACAGGCCGCCGCCTACAAGGGTGTTTTCGACGCCTTCCCCGGCAAGAAAGTGGTTCTGCGGACGCTCGACGCCGGCGCGGACAAGCCGCTGCCGTTCCTGACCGACGCCACCGAGCCCAACCCGGCGCTCGGCGTCCGCGGCTACCGGACCGACTTCACCACGCCCGGCGTCCTGGAACGCCAGCTGCAGGCCATAGCACGGGCCGAACGCGGATCCGCGGCCGACGTCTGGGTGATGGCGCCAATGATTTCGACGGCGGAGGAAGCCGCCCGCTTCGCCACGCTGTGCACGGAGGCGGGGATCAAAACCCCCGGTGTTATGGTGGAGGTCCCCTCCGCTGCGCTCACGGCCGAGGCCATCCTCCGGGAGGTGGCCTTCGCCAGCCTGGGCACCAACGACCTCACCCAGTACGCCATGGCCGCGGACCGCCAGCTCGGCCCGCTCGCGGCGCTGAACACCCCCTGGCAGCCCGCCGTGCTCCGGCTCGTCAGCCTCACGGTCGAAGGCTCCGCCGCGGAGGGCCACAACAAGCCGGTGGGCGTCTGCGGTGAGGCCGCCGCGGACCCGGCCCTCGCCGTCGTCCTCACCGGGCTCGGCGTCTCCACCCTCTCCATGACGGCACGTTCCCTCGCGGCCGTGTCCGCCGTGCTGAAGACGGTCACGCTGGCCGAGGCGCAGGCGCTGGCCCAGCTGGCACTATCCGCGCCAAGCGCCGCCGCGGCGCGGGCCCGGGTGCGGGAGAAGCTGCCGGTCCTGGACGAGCTCGGCCTGTAGCAGCAGGATGTCAGGCCCTGCCCGGGGCGCTAGGATGCCACCATGACACTGATTGCTCCCCGGGTGACGGCCGGACTTCCGGCCGAGGATGCGCAGAAACTCACGTACGCCCTCAGCGGCGGCGACGACATCACGGTGTTTGTGGACGGCACCGTGCACCGGCTTCCGCCGGCGGCGAGGGACGCCGTCGTCGACCTGCTGGGCAGGTTCAGCCGCGGCGAGTCCGTCACCGTCGGCAGCGTCGAGGACATGCTGACCACCTCGAAAGCTGCGGAGCTTGCGGGCATCTCGCACACCTACCTGCGGAACATGACGGACCGGGGCGAAATTCCGGTGGAATACCGCGGCACACACCGCCGCATCCGGCTGGCCCACATCATGGCGTGGATCGAAAGCCAGAAGAAGAGCAGCACAGCCGACGGTGCTCCCGCCGCCGGAAATGACGGAGCGGCGGACGCTTCGTGACCGCGTGATAAGGATCAAGCAACGATCCCGGTTCTGCGCGGAAACGCGGAGAAGGCCGGGGTTACGCTTGGACGGTGGGTAAGTTCAGAGGGTGGCACATCGTGGCCGGCATTGCCGCCATGGTGCTCACGGGCATCCTCGGAACCGTGATGGGGCTGAACAATACGGCCGCTTTTATGTCCAGCTGTGTCGCGTTTGTCGCCGTCGCCATGTGGACGGACAGCCGGATCTCTCTCCGCAGGAAGGAAAAGGCGCGGGAATCGGCGCAGGAGGCAGCGCGTGATGACCCTGCCCGCCCCGCACCGGACCTTCCCTTGGACGTCGAGCGGCTCAATCGCGACGGCCACGGCGGCTAGAGCACTCTAGATCCTTGGCCGGCCGGCCCAGCGCCGCGCCTTGAGCGCCGCATGGAGCTCCAGCCGGGCCATCCCCTTGAGCGGATCCACGCCAATGAGCTGGCGGATCCGGCCCAGCCGGTTGTAGATGCTGCTCCGGTGCAGGTGCAGCTTGTCCGCCACATCCTGGACCGAGCCGTCATTGTCGTAGAACAGCTCCAGCACGGGCAGCAGCTCATGGTTCCGGTCGTGGTCCTCCAGTATCCGGAAGTACACCGAGCCCGCGTCCGCCCAGGCCCCCGCCCCGCCGCCGGCGGAGGCCAGCAGCTGGTAGGGGCCCGTGGCCCGGCAGTCCACGAGTTCGCCCAGCTGGGGATCCACCGCCGCGGCCTGGGCAGCCTGCCGGGACTGCCGGTAGGCATCCGCCATCTCGCGGGGCTTGGCGAATCCCTCGGAAGTCCCGAGAATGATGCGGCGCACGGGGCGTCCGGAGCGCTTGGCCAGTTCCAGCTGGTAGTGCACCAGCACCTGGGCGTGGTCCGCCCGGCCGGTGGACTCCCGGAACAGCACAACGGCGTGGGTTTCGGTGCCGGCGCTGAACAGGGCCGCGTCCACCCCGATGGTGGCCTGCAGCGCGGCGGAACGGTGGATCAGGGTGGAGGCGATCGGGTCCGCCGCTTCTGCCCAGCCGTCGGCATCCAGCACGGTCACAAGCTGCCAGGGCCCGCGGCCCTGCACTTCCTTCCAGCCGGCCACGGCCGCGGAGGCGTTGGACTCGCCCTTGCAGGCGGCCAGGAACTCCTGCTCGCGCCGGCGCCGGAATTCGGACTCTGCGGTATTGGAGTCCAGCAGCAGGGCGGAGAGCTGTTCCATTTCGCGGCCGACCCCGGGCAGCTGGGCGAGGACCGACGTCGCGTTTGGCTCCCCGGCGTCCAGCTGGACCCACAGGTAGCCCACCCGGAAACCGCGCACCAGCAGGGGCACGCAGACGCGGCCCAGCATGCCCAGCTCCTCGTTCGCTGGCACGACGACGGGCCGGACCGCCGTCGCGATCCCGTGCGAGAGCTGCCAGGCACTGACGTCCACGGCCACGCGTTTGCTGAGCAGGAAGTTCACCCGGACCCGGTCGGCGTGGGACTGGTTGGAGCTGTAAGCGAGCAGGAGGCCGTCGAGGTCCTCCAGCGACAGACCGCGGCCAAGCTTCAGCGCCACCTGCTCCACGAGCTGCTCCACCTCCTGCTGCGCCATGCTGCCAGACTACTGCCCGGCGGGGTCCCGCTGCGAAAGCCACGACGCCGCGAGGCCGGCGGACAGCAGGCGACACCTGACGCTTGCCACTTCGACAAATGTCGAGTGCAGGATTTCAGGAACCGCGCCATTCCGCGGAAAGCTGTCCGGACCGGGCGGCGTAGCCTGTCGCCTGCCTCACAACGGGATTTATTCTGGAACTACGACTTCCCCGTAAACACCCAGGCCCGCGAGGCCGCCACCACTGGAGCCCAAAAATGATCATCGGTGTCCCCAAAGAGATCAAGAACAACGAATTCCGCGTCGCCATCACGGCTGCCGGCGTCCACGAGTTCCGCACCCACGGCCACTCGGTCCTGGTGGAGCGCGGCGCGGGCCTCGGCTCGGGCATCACGGACGAGGAATACGCCATCGCCGGCGCCGAGATTGTCGCCGACGCCGACGACGTCTGGGCCCGCGCCGACATGGTCATGAAGGTCAAGGAGCCGGTCAAGGCCGAGTACCACCGTTTCCGCAAGGACCTGATCCTCTTCACCTACCTGCACCTGGCCGCCGAGCCGGAACTGACGCAGCAACTCATCAACACCGGCGTCACCGCCATCGCCTACGAGACCGTCCAGGAAGGCCGCACGCTGCCGCTGCTGGCCCCGATGTCCGAGGTTGCCGGCCGCTTGTCCGTCCAGGTGGGCGCCACCTCGCTGATGGCTCCGGCCGGCGGCAAGGGTGTGCTGCTCGGCGGGGTCCCGGGGGTCCGCCCGGCAAAGGTGGTTGTCCTGGGCGCCGGCGTCGCCGGCACCAACGCCGCCGCCATGGCCCTGGGCCTCGGCGCCGACGTCACCATCCTGGACATCAACATCAACCGCCTGCGCGAACTCGATGCCCAGTACCAGGGCCGCCTGAAGACCGTTGCTTCCAACGCCTACGAGATCGAGAAGTCCGTGGTCGACGCCGACCTCGTGATCGGCTCCGTGCTGATCCCGGGCGCCAAGGCCCCGAAGTTGGTCACCAACGAGCTCGTCTCCCGGATGAAGCCCGGCTCCGTGCTGGTGGACATCGCGGTGGACCAGGGCGGCTGCTTCGAGGACACGCACCCCACCACGCACCAGGAACCGACGTACAAGGTACACAACACCATCTTCTACTGCGTCGCCAACATGCCGGGCGCCGTTCCGAACACCTCCACCTACGCACTGACCAACGTCACCCTGCGTTACGCGGTGTCGCTGGCCAACCTGGGCGTCAAGGCCGCGTTTGACCGCGACGCCGCCCTCGCCGCAGGCCTGAACATCGCCGGTGGCAAGGTGGCGCACCGCTCGGTCTCCGAGGCGCACCACCTGCCTCTCGTCGCCGACTGGCACGAGCTCGTCTCCGCATAAGCAGCACCGCATCGACTGCTCCTTATCCGCCCTTTTGGACCCTCAAAACGGCGGATGGGGAGCAGTCGATTGTTTTTTAAGGCCTTAAGCCAGCGCCCGCGCCCGCTCCATCAGCCGCAGGACCTCCACCGGTCCCGCCGGGTCCACCGGCAGTGGCAGCGCCGAGGCCGCGCCGCCGTCGTTGATCTTGTCCGCCAGGATCCGGTAAAACTCCGGGTACGCGCCGCGCTCGGTGGGCAGCCGGTCCAGGTGCCCGTCCCGGCCCAGCAGCCCGGCCCAATCCGGATCCTCGACGCCGTAGTCAGGGTCCAGCGGGCTGCCGCCGGCCACGATGAAAGGCTCCTGCGGGTCGATGCCGTGCTTGGTGAAGCCGCCACCGCTGCCCAGGAGCCGGAAGCGCGGACCCTGCTGGGCGCAGAGCATGTTCATCCACAGGTGGCTCGTAACCCCGGATTCGTGCCGCAGGGCGAGGAACACGTCGTCGTCGGCCTTCTCCCCCGGCCGCCGTGCCTCCAGTTCCGCGTGCGTGACCGTGGCGGGACCGAACAGCTGCACTGCCTGGTCCAGCAGGTGGGTGCCGAGGTCGAACAGCACCCCGCCGCCGTCGTCCGCCGCTGCGGCTGCCTTCCAGGCCTTGGCGACCGCGGGGGACCAGCGTTCGAAGCGCGATTCGAACCGGGTTATGGTGCCCAGCGCGCCGCTGTCCACCAGGGCGCTAACGGTCAGGAAGTCGCCGTCCCAGCGCCGGTTCTGGAATACGGTGAGGACCCGGCCCAGCCCCGCAGCGAGGCCGATCAGCTTCTCCCCTTCGGCGCTGCGCACCGTGAAGGGCTTGTCGACGACGACGTCGAGTCCGGCTTCCAGCGCCGCTTTCGCGAGCGGATAGTGGGTGGCCGGCGGGGTCCCGAGCACCAGCACGTCCAGGTCGCCGGCGAGGCCGAGGATGTCTGCGGGGGTGTCCACAAGCCGGGCCCCCGGGTAGCGGGCGGACGCCGCGGACTGCCGGCCGGCGTCGGACGTGGAAATGACGTCGAGGGAAAATGCAGGGTTGGCCGCGAGCAGCGGGGCATGGAAGACACTGCCGGAGAGGCCGTACCCGGCGACGGCGGCGCGGATGGGCCGGGTGGAGTCTGCTTGCATGGCTCCACGCTACCCCGGCGGCCGCCGGCCAGATGGCGACGGCCGGCACCCGCCCGGACAATCCAGGGGGCGCCGGCCGTCGCTGCGGGGCCGGGTGACTTAGCGGGGAGTTACTTCTTTTCCCAGCCGAGGGTGGTCCAGTCCGGAACCTGGGACAGGCTCTTGAACAGGGACGGGCCGTAGTTGGCCAGGCCGGTGCGCACGAAGGAGATCTGCGGGCCGTTCATCACAACACCCATGGAGAAGTACTTCGCCATGTGCTTCTTTTCAACGTCCATGGCTGCCTTGTTGCGCTCGGCGTTGTCGGCGATGCTGGAGAGCTTTTTGATGTCGGCGTCCAGTTCGGCGTCGCCCAGTTCGTTCTCGTTCGTCTTGGAATCGTAGAACTGCTTGACAGCGTCGGTGGCGTCCGCGCCCACGGTGTAGCCGGAGACGCTCATAAAGAAGTCGCGGCTGCCAAGAACCTTGCCGAAGTCGGCGGAGGCACGCTGGTCGATCCCGACATCCATGCCGCCGGCCTTGAGCTGGTTCTGCAGGGTCTGCGTGAAGGCCAGGGTGGTGGGGTCGTCACCGAAGTTGCTGATCTTGAAGGCGGCGGGAACGCCGTCCTTCTCCATGATGCCGGCGGCGTTGGCCGTGTAGCCGGCGTCGGCCAGGACCTTCTTGGCGGCCTCGGGGCCGGTTTCCTTGACGGGGTAGTTGTCCTGGTAGTCCTTGGAGAACGGCAGCAGCATCATCGATCCGGAGCTGGGCTCCTCCCAGTTCAGGCCGTTGAAACGGACCTTACGCAGCGCCTCGCGGTCGACGGCGGCGAAAACCGCCTTGCGGATCGCGACGTCGGTCATCGGCGCCTTCTGGGCGTTCAGGTTCAGGCCGCCGGCGAAGAGGCGCTGGCCGCGGCGGACCTCGGAGTTTTTGGTGCCGTCAAGCTGCTTGTAGAGCGCGATGGTGTTGGCGGACACACCATCGATTTCACCGTTCTTGAACGCTGCGATCTGGGCGCTGAGCTCAAGCTGGCGGAAGACCACCTTTTCCAGGACCGGCTTGGCGCCCCACCACTTGTCGTTCGGGGCGAGGGTGACCGTCTTCGCGGCAGCGTCGTACTTGTCCAGCTTGAACGGGCCGGCCATCCACTCCGGGTGCATGTCACCGGTGAAGCCTTCGTTGAAGATCGCCGGGGTGTTCACGGCAGGGTGGACCAGGCCAAAAAACAAGGCGTCCAGCGGGTAAACCGGCTGGGTAGTGGTGACCACAACTTCCTTGGCGCTGGCACCGGCCTTGACCGACTCCACGAACTCGTACGCGCCGGAGGAGACCACATCGATATCCTTGTTTTCACCCTTGAGCATATTCCAGGTGTTTTCGAAGGTCTTGACATCGATGGGGGTTCCGTCGTTGTAGCTGGCCTTCTCGTTCACCTTGATGGTGATGGTCTGCTTGCCGTCCTTGAGCTCACTCTTGACGTCTTCGCAGAAATCCTTGTTCGGCGTAGCTTTCCCGTCGAAGTCAATCTTCCAGCAACCACCCATGCCGCCGCTGTTAACGGCAGCAGGGTTCATGGGCACCATCAGGGCCGAGTTGTCTGCGCTGTTGCCGTTGTTGGAGAAACCGTTGAAGTCCGGTCCGATGTTGCCCAGCGGCAGGGTGACGGTGCCGCCCTGCTGAAGGTCCTTGGCATCCTTGGCGTTGATGCTGACGAGCTTGGCCACATCGCTTCCCGCGTCCTGGCCCTTGCCGGCATCCGGGCCCTTCGCAGCGGTGCCGCCGCCGCAGGCGGTCAGCGTGAGGGCCGCCGCTACGACTGCCGCTCCGCCGATCTTGGTGAGATTCTTCATGTGTTCCCCTTCATTTTTCGTGCGTGGTGTGTTGCGTAAGATTCGGGCTGTCAGCTGGTTTCGTGGACAACGAGCATGTCCGCGTCCAGTTCGCCGTCGGGATAGAAACAGGCAAAGTGCTGGTCTGTGCGGGCCGGCGCGGAAGCGGGAGCCGCCGCCATTTCCAGGCCGGGCTCCAGCGTCAGGCACTTCTCCTGTTTGACGGGGGGAAGGGCGGCAAACACCGGGCAGCGGGTGGCGAAGTTACAGCCCTTGGGTGCTTCGAGCGGCGAGGGCAGATCGCCTTGCAGGATGATGCGTTCACGGGTGCGCTCCAGCTGCGGGTCCGGCACGGGAATGGCCGAAAGCAACGCGCGGGTATAGGGGTGCCGCGGGTTGTCGAAGACGGCGTCGACGGCTCCGATTTCCACGATCTTTCCCAGGTACATCACGGCCACGCGGTTGGAGATGTGGCGCACGACGGACAGGTCGTGGGCCACCATCAGGTAGCTCAGCCCAAGCTCGGCGCGGAGCTGGTCCAGCAGGTTAATAACACCGGCCTGCACGGACACGTCCAGGGCGGACACCGGCTCGTCGAGGACCACCAGCTTGGGGTTCACGGCAAGGGCGCGGGCAATGCCGATGCGCTGGCGCTGGCCGCCGGAGAACTGGTTGGGGAAACGGTTGACGTGGTCCGGCTGCAGGCCAACGAGCTTCATCAGTTCCATGATCCGCTTCCGGATCTCGGGCTTGGCCATCCCCGCGTTTTCCAGCGGCTCGGACAGCACCTCGAAGACGGTGAAGCGGGGGTCCAGCGCGCCGGTGGGGTCCTGGAACACCATCTGGAGTTCCTTGCGCATGGCGCTCTTGGTCCTGGCGTCCGCGGCTTCCTTGTTGCTCAGGCCGCCGATGACCACTTCGCCGTCCTGGTCCTTGTGGAACTCCATGATCTCCAGCAACGTGGTGGTCTTACCGCAGCCGGACTCACCCACGATCGAGAAGCACTCGCCCTCCCGGATGTCGAAGCTGAGCCCGTCCACCGCCTTGACGGTGCCGATCCGGCGCTTGATCAGGGCACCTTTCATCAACGGGAAGTGCTTCTTGACGTCTTTGAGCTCCAGCACGGCCCTGCGCTCCTCACGCGGGATGGCATCGAAGCGTGACACCGGCACAGGCGGAGCCTTGAAGAGCTCATGGACGTCCACCTCGGTGGCGAGCGAATCAGTCTTGATGCAGGCGGCCTTGTGATCCCCGCTGCCCGTGACCGGCCACAGCTCCGGCTCACCCGCCAGGCACGAATCGCTGACCAGCGGGCAGCGCGGCGCGAAGGAGCACCCCGTGGGGGTATGGACCAGGTTCGGCGGGATGCCCTCGATCGGCACCAGCGAGGACTTCTCGGCCACGTCAACGCGCGGCACGGCACCGAGCAGGCCCATCGTGTACGGCATCCGCGGGTTGTAGTAGATGTCATCCACGGTGCCCGTTTCCACCGGTTTGCCGGCATACATCACCATGATGTCGTCGGCCAGCCCCGCCACCACACCGAGGTCATGGGTGATCATCACGACGGCGGCGCCGGTCTCCTCCTGCGCGGTGTGCAGCACCTCGAGGACCTGCGCCTGGATGGTGACGTCGAGCGCCGTGGTCGGCTCATCCGCGATGAGTACGCGCGGGTTGTTGGCGATCGCGATGGCGATCATCACGCGCTGGCGCATGCCGCCGGAGAACTCGTGCGGGAAAGCCTTGAGCCGGTCCTTCGGGCTGGGAATGCCCACCATGCCGAGAAGTTCGACGGCGCGCGCCTCCTTGGCCAGTTTGCTCATGTTCGGGTTGTGGACCGTCAGCGCCTCGATGATCTGGTTGCCCACCGTGTAGACCGGAGTCAGGGAGGAGAGCGGGTCCTGGAACACCATGGCGATGTCGTTTCCGCGGTACCGGCACATGGCCTTGTCGCTGAGGCCCAGCAGTTCGCTGCCCAAGAGCCGGACCGAACCGGTGACCTCCGCCGTCGGGGGCAGCAGGCCCATGATGGCCATGGACGTGACGGATTTGCCTGAGCCGGATTCGCCCACGATGCCGAGGGTCTTGCCGGCCCGGAGATCGAAGTCGATGCCGCGCACGGCGTGCACCACACCGTTTTCGGTGTTGAAGCGGACGTTCAGGTCCCGGACCGAGAGCACGGCGCCCGCCGGGGCATCAACTGCGGCGTGCAGCCCGGCCACGTGCAGGCGCTCAACAGTGGAGCTGCCGGCGGAGAGGCCGGCGGATTCGGTGCCGGCGGTGATTTCTTGGCTCATGGGGTCATCTTCTTTGCGGTCTTCTGCGTTGTGCCCGAATTGGCGCGGCCCGAATTGGCGCGGCCGCTCTTGGCGCGGCCTACAGAACTGGAGCTGGGGTCGAACGCGTCCCGCAGACCGTCATTCATCATGGCTAGCGATCCCGTCAGCAGGAACATGACGGCCAGCGGGACCCAGAACATCCAGGGGAAGGTGGAGACCTGGGAGGTGGCCTGGCCGATCAGCACGCCCAGGCTGACGTCCGGGACCTTGATGCCGATGCCGATGAAGGAGAATGCCACCTCGGCCAGGATCGCGCCGGTAATGCCGCGGGTGATGTCCAGCACCAGAAGCGAGCCGATGTTGGGGACGAGGTGCCGCCAGACGATGCGCCGCGGCGGGATTCCCATGTATTGGGCCGCCTTGACGAAGTCACGCGACATGAGGGACATGGAGAGCGAGCGGATGAGGCGGGCTGTGCCCATCCAGCTGAAGACCAGCAGGACGATGATCAGCAGGAGCCAGCTGGGCAGGGTCTGCTGCAGGCCGTTACCGCCGCCACTTGTGGCCACGGCGACCACCAGCAGGGCCGGCATCATGATCAGGGCTTCAAGGATGAACAGCATGACCTTGTCAACCTTGCCGCCGAAGTAGGCCATGGTGCAGCCGTAGACGGCGGCGATCAGCACCGAGACGAGGCCGACGACGAGGCCGATCAGGATCGAGATCCTAGTGCCCTCCACGGTCAGGGCATAGAGGTCGATGCCGGCCTGGGAGGTACCCAGCAGGTGCTCGGCCGACGGCGGCATACCAATGTTGAAGGGGTCGATTGTCTCCTTGTCCCAGCTGCTGAAGAAGCCGCCCACAAAGGAGAAGAGGGTCAGGGCCAGGAAGATAACCAGGCCCGCGACGGCCGTCCTGTTGCGCAGGAAGCGCCGCAGGATGATTGTGGTCTTGCCGATCACCACATCGCTGTTCTCGAGCTTGGCCTCTTCGGCGACGGCCACCGGATCGATGGCATTCAGGTTGGTCATGGTTACTGCACCCGCACTCTGGGGTCGACAAGCGTGGTGGCGAAGTCCGCGAGGATGGCGCCGATCGCGAAGATCACGGAGCCGTAGGCGAGGGTCGCCGTCGCGGCGTTGACGTCCTGCAGGGCGATCGCGTCGATACTCCAGGAGCCGACGCCGTGCCAGGCGAAGATCTTCTCGGCGAAAAAGCCGCCTGCGAAGATCGCCGGAATGGTGAAGGCGATGCTTTGCGCCACCGGAATGAAGGACACCCGCAGGGCATGCCGGCTGATGGCCTGGTTCCGGGTGAGGCCCTTGGCCCGCGCGGTCCGGACAAAGTCGGCGTTGACGTTGTCCAGAAGGTATTGCCGCTGGGCGATCTGGTAGGCGCCCCAGCCCACGATCGTGATCGCGAAAGTCGGCACCGCGTAGTGCGCCAGCATGTCGACGAACTGCACCCAGCCGTCCCCCTCCAGCCCCGGCGTGGAAATACCGGTGACGAAGAAGATGCGTTCGCCCACCGTCTCGTTGATATTGATGGCACCGAGCTGCACCAGGAAGTAGGCGATCGGCGCAGGCACGATGTATACGAGGTAGCTGTAGGAGGTGATGACCCGGTCCGAGGCTTTGTATTGCCGGGCGGCGGTGTAGACGCCCAGGGCGACGCCGATGATCAGGGTCAGAATGATGGAGGCCAGGAACAGCCGGGTTGAGATCCAGACCCGGTCGCCAAACTCGGCGTTGACGAATGCGCCGTTGGGGCTGCGTCCCCAGTCCCAGCGGGTGAGGATCGCCGTGATCCACTCGACGTAACGCTCCCACGGGCTGAGATCCGGATCCAGGCCCTTGAGCCGGAAGGAGTTGGCCACCTGCTCGGGGGTGGGCCGCGGAATCCGTTCCTGCTCCAGCAGCGCGGGCTTAAGGGTGTTGACGGCCAGAAAATACCCGGCGGTGGTGGTCAGGAAAATCATGAAGACATAGGTGATGGCGCGTTTGGCGAGGTATCGGAGCACGGGACGCCTAAGTCTGGATCGCCGTGGCCTGTGCGGTTCCGGACACCGTCTGGCGGGCCGGATCAGCCCGCCTGCGCGCCGGATTCATGACAAGATTCACAACTCGATCCTTCCGTAGTCCCCCTCACACGCAGGGGGTTGCCGCTGCCGATCGGGGATCAGGGCCAGCGGGTGTCTGGCCGCCCGCAGGCCTTTCGGCGAGTCCGGGTGGACTATGTTGCGGGTCACATTCCAGAGGAAACTATCACATTGACGCTGCCGCCGGATGCCCCCGGGCCCGGCATTCTGAAAGTCAGCTGTCAGATCGTTATGAATAGTTCCGGGATTGTAGCCACCGTGGCCCCGCCGGAAGTCCCGACCCAGCTAGGCGGCGCGCACTACGCACGAGACGAGCTCACACCAGGAAGCTGTGAGGCGCGCCGGAGAAATCCGGTGCACGCGGACGGCGTGCAGGAGGCGTTCGGGTTCAAGCGTGGCGCTCAGCGAGGTGGCCATGAGCCAGGGATCCGCCGTCACGCCGGCGTTTCGCAGCAGCATCTCCAGATGCCGGTGCCAGAGCACCGCTGCGGGGACATCGAACCTGTTGTGCGCCGCCGCGTCGGCAGCCCGGGCCAGCTCCCCGAACTCCAGCACCCAGGCGATGCGTTCCACGCCGCTGGCAATCAACCGCTCCAGCGGCTCGGCGCCGGGACCCATTGGCGGCGGTCCAAACATGAACCGCCCCTGGAATTCGGCCTCGGCGTCGCTGAGCAGGGTCATCATGAGCCCGGCCCGGCTGCCGAACCTCCTGAACACCGTCCCCTTGCCCACGCCCGCGCGCTGGGCCAGCGCGGCCATGGTCAGTCCGTCCGCCCCACATTCCCCGATCAGCTCGCGGGCGGACCGAAGCAGCACCTCGCGGTTCCGGGCGGCATCCCGGCGCTCGGGCTCGGCGCCCGTACGAATTGGAATATAGCTCACTCCGCACAGTGTATGCCCCGGGAAATATAAACGGACCGCAGTCCGTTTAGACCAGTGAAGGCCGACCCGGGCCTCCACGATCCGCCAGCCGCAGGACCGTCCGCGGCGCGACAGCTAGGAGTTCGCATGTCCAGGAACACCATCCTCACCCTCGTCGGCAGCCTCCGCGCCGGTTCCACCAACCTGCAGCTGGCCGAGGCCATCCGGCTGAACGCGCCGGAGCAGGTGGAGGTCATCATCCACGAGAGCCTCGGCAACATCCCGTTCTACAACGAGGACATCGACGTCGAGGGCCAGGTCCCGTCCGCCGCCGCCGCCCTGCGCGCCGCCGCAAACGACGCCGACACCCTGCTCCTGGTGACCCCGGAGCACAACGGCACCGTCCCGGCCGCCCTCAAGAACGCCATCGACTGGCTGTCCCGCCCCTACGGCGCCGGCGCCCTGAACGGCAAGCCGACCGCCGTCGTCGGCACCGCCTTCGGCCAGTTCGGCGGTGTCTGGGCCCAGGATGAGGCCCGCAAGGCTGCGGGCATCGCCGGCGCCCGGGTTATCGAGGACGTCAAGCTGGCCATCCCCGGCTCCCTGGTCCGCTTCGCCGAAGTCCACCCGAAAGACGACGCCGAAGTAGTCGAACAGATCAAGGGCGTCTTCGACGCACTCGCCGGGTTCCGGACGGCCGCCGCCGCGTAGCCGGCTTGATTCCCGCGTCACCATCGACGTCCCCGGCAGCCTTCCCGCTGCCGGGGACGTTGTGTTGTGCCCGGCCGGCCGCGGCGTGACGTGGCGGACCGAGCTTTTGTGAACAACCGTTGCCCCCAAGACAACACGGGCTGTAGTCTTGGACCTGTGACCCACGAAACACTTGATGCCGCCGCAGCAGTCCTTCCGGCCGAGGCAATTGACGCAATCGAACGCGCGGCTACGTCCGCCCACCGCCACGAGGATCTCTTCTCGGAGCGCGCAGCAAATATCAAGCAATCGGCAGTCCGCGATGTCTTTGACATCTCGATGCGCCCCGGCCTCGTCTCGTTGGCTGGCGGCAGCCCCTACCTCCAGTCCCTCCCGCTGGAGCGGCTTGGCCAGACCGCCGCAAAGATCATCGCGGAGCAGGGAATGACCGCCCTGCAGTACGGCGGCGGCCAGGGCACGCAAGAACTCCGGACCCAGATCTGCGAGGTTATGGCCGCGGAGGGAATCCTCGACGCCAACCCGGAGAACGTGGTGATTACCGCGGGCTCGCAGTCCGCTCAGGACGTCGCCACCAAGGTGTTCTGCAACCCCGGCGACGTGGTCCTTGTGGAGGACCCTACCTATGTCGGCGCGCTCAACACCTTCGAGGCCTACCAGGTGCAGGTCGCCACGGTTCCGATGGATGGCGATGGCATCGTCCCGGAACTGCTCGAAGCCGAGATCGCCGCCCTGCAGTCCGCCGGCAAGAACGTCAAGTTCCTCTACACGATCCCCAGCTTTAACAATCCCTCAGGCATCACCCTGTCGCAGGAGCGGCGGCAGCAGGTGGTCGATATATGCCGTAAGGCGAATATCCTGGTGCTGGAGGACAATCCTTATGGTCTGCTGCGCTTCGACGGGAAGCCGCTGACCCCGCTCCGGGCCGCTAACCCGGACGATGTCATCTACATGGGGTCCTTCTCCAAGATCTTCGCGCCCGGCCTGCGGATCGGCTGGGCGCTGGTCCCCGCACACCTCCAGCGCCGGTACTACCTGGCTTCGGAGGCCGTCACGCTGTGCCCCCCGACCCTCAACCAGATGCTGGTCTCCGCCTACCTGCGCGACTACGACTGGCGCGGCCAGATCGAAACGTACCGGGGGCTTTACAAGGAACGCTGCGACGCGATGCTCGCGGCGCTGGAGGAGTACATGCCAGCGGGCCTGAGCTGGACCCGCCCCGAGGGTGGCTTCTTCGTCTGGGTGACCCTGCCGGACGGTGTGGATACCTATCCGCTGCTGCGGAAGGCGATCGACGCCGGCGTCGTATTCATTCCCGGTGCGGCATTTACGCATTCGGATGAACCGTCCAACAAAATCCGGCTGGCCTTCAGCGCAGTCCCGCCGGAATCCATCCGTGAGGGTGTCCGCAGGCTGGCGCCGGTCCTGCGGGAAGCCATCGCAGCGTTGTAGCCTGAAGCATTGGCGCATGGCCGAAGACGATCGTTGACCTCAAGGAGCATTTTATGACCGGAATTATTGTTGTTGGCGTCGATGGCAGTGAAACTGCCCTGAAGGCTGCGCAGACCGCGCGGGACCTGGCGGTCTCGCTCGGGGCTACCCTGCACGTGGTCAGCGCCTTCGACAGCGACCGGACCGAAGTCTTCGGCAGCGGCAGCGACAAGTGGATCGTCTCCGATGCCGGCGAGGCGGAGAAGGTGGCCAAGAGCGTCGCCAACAGCCTCCGGACGCAGGACATCAATGTTACGTACGCCGCCGCCAGGGGAAAGCCCGCCGAAGCCCTGATCAGCGAGGCGGGACGCGCCGGCGCGCAACTGATTGTGGTCGGCAACCGGCGGATGAGGGGCCTGGGCCGGGTCCTGGGGAGCGTTGCGAACAGCGTGGCCCACAACGCTCCCTGCGACGTCTACATCGCCAAGACCGACATTGCCGAGTAAAACAACACCGGCGATCGGCGCAGGGCCATAGCGGCTGGGCTGCCGGCTAAGCTTTCCCGCCGGCGGCAGCCGGGTCCGCCTTCAGTACCCGCCGCAGGATCTTGCCGGAGGATGACTTCGGCACGGCATCGATGAACTCCACCCGGCGGATCTTCTTGAACGGCGCCACCTTCGCCGCGACGAAGTCCATCACCGCCCTCTCGTCGAGCCGCCCGCCGTCGTCACCGGGCTGGCGTACCACAAACGCCATCGGCACTTCCTGGCCGTCGGCGTCGAGTGTCCCGATCACGGCGGCGTCGGCAATGCCGGGGTGCGTCAGCAGCAGCGCCTCGAGCTCGGCGGGGGCGATCTGATAGCCCTTGTATTTGATCAGCTCCTTGAGCCTGTCCACGATCGTGACGACGCCGTCGGCCCGCACCGTGGCGATGTCGCCGGTGCGCAGGAAGCCGTCGGCGTCGAGGGTGTCCGCCGTTTCCCCCGGCCGGTTCAGGTAGCCGAGCATCACATTCGGCCCGCGGCAGAGCAGGTGGCCCGGGGCGCTGGTGCCTCCGGCGGGGACCTCGATCTCCTCCCCGGTGGCCGGATCCAGCAGGCGGCACTCCATGTTCGGCACCGTGTAGCCCACCGAGCTGACGGGCACGTCCGTGGCGTCCACCGGGATGAGGTGGGAAACGGGGCTCATCTCGGTCATGCCGTAGCCCTGCAGTACCCGGCAGCCCAGGCGCCTGGCGAGGCTGGTTCCCAGTTCCCCGTCGAGCGGCGCCGCACCGGAAAGGGTGGTGTGGACCGAGCTGAGGTCGTAGTCCGCCACGAGCGGGTGTTTGGACAGTGCGACGGCCACGGGTGGGGCAATGAAGAGGTAGCTGCACTTCTGGTCCTGGATGATCCGCAGGAACTCGGCGAGGTCGAACCTCGGCATGGTGACCAGGCAGGCCCGCCGTCGCAGGGCCAGGTTCAGCAGGACCGTCAGGCCGTAGATGTGGAAGAACGGCAGCAGCGCCAGCAGCCGGTCTTCGGGGGCGACGTTGAGGAGGCCGCTGGACTGCTCCGCGTTGGCGATCAGGTTCCGGTGGCTGAGCATAACGCCCTTCGGCCGCCCGGTGGTCCCGGAGGAATACGGCAGCACGGCGACATGCGTGGCCGGATCGAAGCTGACGTCGGGGGCCGGCGCGCCCGCGGTGAGCAGGTCCCGCAGCGAAGGGTGGCCTTCGGCGCCGTCGAGCACCACGAGCCGATCGTCCGGGATCCCGGCCTGAGCGGCCGCTTCCCGGGCGCCGGGGAGCAGGGCGGAGACCGTGAACAGCCACTGCGCGCCGGCGTCGGCGAGCTGGAGAGCAATCTCATCAGCCGTGTAGAGCGAGTTGACGGTGGTCACCGTCGCGCCGGCCCGCAGCAGGCCGTGGAAGACGACGGTGAAAGCCGGGACGTTGGGGCACAGGATCGCCGCCACGCCATGGACGCCGAGGCCCTGGGCCGCGACGGCTCCGGCCAGCGCATCGATCTGCGCAACCAGCGTCCGGTAGGTGGTCTCCGCGCCGCTCGTGCCGTCGACGACGGCGACCCGGTCCAGGTCCTCCTCCTGGAGGCCGCCAAAAAGGTACTCATAAATGCTGACGTTGGGAATATCCACGTCGGGGAACGGGCTCGAAAACACGCAATATCTCCTTTGATCCGCGTCCGCCGGGCTGGCGGCGGCTGGTGCCACTGTAGTGCCGGCGGGCGGCCCGGGACAGGAAAGCGCGGAAACGACCCGCGCAGCCGCCCCTCATCGGGATCCGCGCCTGGCCCAATTCCTCTCCTCCGGCGCAACTAAGCCGGCCTCTGCCGTGCCGCCGGGAACGCTGCCGCGGGGACGTCCGGCCGCCTCAATCCAGCAGGAGGGCCGGCTCCTCGAGAATGGCGGCGACGTCGGCCATAAAGCGCGCCGAGAGGTCCCCGTCCACCACCCGGTGGTCGAAGGAGCCGCCGAGGGTGGTGATCCAGCGCGGAATGACTTCGCCGTCGAGGACCCAGGGCTTCTGTTTGATGGTGCCGAATGCAACGATGGCCACCTCGCCGGGGTTGATGATCGGCGTCCCGGTGTCGATGCCGAGGGCGCCGATGTTGGTCACCGTGAGTGTGCCGCCCTGCATCTGGGCCGGCTGGGTCTTGCCGGCGCGGGCTGTGGTGGCCAAATCGTTCAGCGCGAGGGCCAGTTCCTTGAGGGATAAGTCCTGGGCGTTCTTGATGTTGGGCACCATGAGGCCGCGGGGTGTGGCGGCGGCGATGCCCAGGTTCATGAAGTGCTTGACGTGGATCTCGGCCGAGTCGCTGCCGCCCGGGTTGTCCACCCAGGTCGCGTTGACGCTGGGGTTGCGGGCCGCGGCCCAGATGACGGCCTTGGCCAGGATCAGCAGCGGTGAGACCTTGATGCCCTCAAAGTCGCGGGAAACCTTGAGCCGCTTGACGAACTCCATGGTGCGGCTCGCGTCGACGTCCACGAAGATACTCACGTGCGGGGCCGCGAAGGCAGACTCGACCATTGCCTTCGCAGTAGCCTTCCGGACGCCCTTGACCGGGATCCGTTCGATCCGCTGCTCCTGCGGGCGGCCGGTCTTGCCCCAGAAGGTGTCCGCCTGGTCCACTTCGGCGTCCCGCTGGGCCTGGTAGCTGACAAGGTCCTCGCGGGTCACCTCGCCGCGGGCGCCCGTGGGGATCACATCGGACAGGTCGATGCCGAGGTCCCGGGCGATCTTTCGCACGGGCGGCTTGGCCAGCACCCGGTTGACGAGGCCGGTGATGGCGCCGCCGAAGGTGGGCCGGGTGTCGACTGCCTCTGCAGGCACCGGCCGTGCGGTCTGGGCGACAGCCTCCGGGCTGCTCCAGGTGTCATGGCCCTCCACCGGGTCGGCGGAGACGGAGCTTGTCGAAACGGCCTGCCTGGCCGGCGCGGAAACCCGCGGGCGGCGCTTTACAGCGTCGGCCTTGGGGCCGGATCCCACCAGTGGACCGCCGGACGGGCGCCCATCCGGATCGCCGGCGTCGGCCAGATCCTCTTCGAGTTTGCCGTACATCGGAGGGTCCGCAACGGGGTCGGCAACGGCCGGAACCGCGGGGGTTACCGGCGCTGCAGCGTCCGGGGCGGCCGCGCCGGACACGCTGATGATGGCGGTGCCGACGTCGACCGTCACGCCCTCCGCGACGAGCAGTGCGGTGACCGTGCCGGCGAACGGCGAGGGCAGTTCGACGAGGGATTTCGCGGTCTCAATCTCGCACAGGACGTCGTTGATGGCCACGGTGTCGCCGGCCTTGACCTTCCAGGAGACGATTTCGGCCTCGGTCAGCCCTTCGCCCACGTCGGGGAGGTTGAACTTGTGGAGAGTCATATTTTCCTTGGTTGTGGAAGGCGCCTCACTGGCAAAAGGCATCAGTAGGAAAGCGCACGTTCGAGTGCCTCGAGGATGCGGTCGATGTCCGGGAGGTAGTCTTCCTCCACCTTGGCCACGGGATAGGGCATGTGGAAGCCGCCCACCCGGATGACCGGAGCCTCGAGCGAGTGGAAGGCCCGCTCGCTGATCCGGGCCGCGATTTCGCCGCCGATGCCGCCGAAGGTGGGGGCCTCGTGGGCCACGATCAGCCGGCCCGTCTTCTTGACGGAAGCCGTCACGGTGTCGAAGTCGATCGGCGAGATGGACCGCAGGTCGATCACCTCGATGCTGTGGCCGTCCTCCGCGGCGGCGTTGGCCGCGGCCAGGGCCACCGGCACCAGCGGGCCGTAGGCCACCACTGTGGCGTCGGTTCCCGCACGCAGCACATGGGCCTTGAAGGGGTCCGCCGAGGTTCCGGGGGATTCCGTGTCCACCTCGCCCTTAAGCCAGTAGCGGCGCTTGGGTTCGAAGACGATCACGGGGTCCTGGCAGTCGACGGCCTGCTGGATCATCCAGTAGGCGTCGTGCGGGTTGGACGGGGTGATGATCCGCAGCCCGGCGGTGTGGGCGAACAGCGCCTCGGGGGATTCCGAGTGGTGCTCGATCGAGCCGATGCCGCCGCCGTAGGGGATCCGGATGACGACGGGAACGGTCAGGTTGCCGTTGCTGCGGGAGTGCATCTTGGCCAACTGCGTGGTGATCTGGTTGAAGCCCGGGAAGACGAAGCCGTCGAACTGGATCTCGCAGATGGGCAGGTAGCCGCGCAGGGACAGGCCGATCGCGGTGCCGATGATGCCGGACTCCGCGAGCGGCGTGTCCACCACGCGGTCCGCGCCAAATTCGGCGATGAGGCCGTCAGTGACGCGGTACACCCCGCCCAGCGGCCCGATGTCCTCGCCCATGAGCAGGGAGCGCGGGTTGTTGTTCAGTGTTGCGCGCAGGCCCGCGTTGATGGCCTTGGCGATGGTCATGGTGGTCATGGGCTGGCCGTCCCCGCTGCCTCTGACTCTGTCTCGTCGGCGTCGGCGAAGCCGGCGCTGTACTCCTCGAACCAGGCCAGTTCTTCGGCCACCAGCGGGTGGGCCTCCACATAGGTGTTGGCGAAGGCGGTCCGGATATCCGGGGTTTCCAGCTCGTGGGTCGTCATACGGACGTAGGCGGCGAGCTCGTCGCCGTCGGCCCTGACCTGCGCAAAGAAGGCGTCGTCCGCCATGCCTTCGGCGCGCAGGTACTTTTCCAGGCGTTCCAGCGGATCCTTCGCCCGCCAGCGGTCCTCCTCCGCGGATTCCCGGTATTTGCCGGGATCGTCGGCCGTAGTGTGCGCGCCGACGCGGTAGGTGAACGCCTCGATCAGCACGGGCCCCTTGCCCTCACGGGCGTGATCGAGTGCCCACTCGGTGACGGCGTGGACGGCGATCACGTCATTGCCGTCCACCCTGATGCCGGGGAAGCCGTAGCCCTTGGCGCGGTTGGCCAGCGGGATGCGGGTCTGCACGGAGCTGGGCACGGAAATGGCCCAGTGGTTGTTCTGGCAGAAGAACACAACAGGCGCGTTGTAGGAAGAGGCAAAGACCATGGATTCGTGGACGTCCCCTTCGGAGCTGGCGCCGTCACCGAAATAGACCACGACGGCGGCCTTGGGCTCCGGCGCCCCGCCGACGGATCCGTCCGCGGCCGCGGCGGCGGCCGCGAGCTTCTGGTCGCGCTGGATGCCCATGGCGTAGCCCACCGCGTGCGGGGTCTGGGCCGCGAGCACCAGGGTGTAGAGGTGGAAGTTGGTGTCCTTGGGATTCCAGCCGCCGTTGGAGACGCCACGGAACTGGCGGAGCAGCTCAGCGAGGTCAACGTTGCGGGTCAGAGCCACCCCGTGCTCGCGGTAGGTGGGGAAGATGTAATCCTGCGGCTGGCTGGCCCGGCCGGAGCCAATCTGTGCGGCTTCCTGTCCTGTCAGGGGGACCCACAACGCCAGCTGCCCCTGCCGCTGGAGGGCGGTGGCCTCCACGTCAAAGCGGCGGATCTTGGCCATGTCGGCATAGAATCCGCGGAGCTTTTCCGGATTGAGCCGTGCGGCGTATTCGGAGAAGACAGGGTCGAAACCCAGCCTTCCGTCCGGGCCCAGCAACTCCACCATGGGCGCTGCGGAGTTGCCCGGTTGGGCTTCGGCTTCCGCCTCGAGGTGGTCATCCATGTCGGTTCCGTCAAACTCGGTAGAGGGCAGATGTGTGCCCATACCGTCTCCTTGCTTGCCGCATCCGAATGCGCCGCAATCGCTGGGATACATGCCGGATCAGGAATGTATTCCTCATCAGGCATATATTTGGCTTACTCGTCCTACTTTATCCGCAGTAGGCTGCCCGCGGGCTTCATGTTAAGCGCTAGGAACGCCGTGGTGGCTTTGTATAGATCGCACAGAGTTCCAGAAAGCGGGTGTTTGCCTCCGCCTCCCCGATGCTGACCCGCACGCCCTCGTCCCCAAAGGCACGCACAGACAGTGCCCGATCCCCCGCCAGGGCGGCGAATTCCGCACTGTCGGAGCCCAGGTTTAGCCAGACAAAGTTGCCCTGCGCCTCCGGAACAAACCAGCCAAGCTCACGGAGCCCGGCCGTAACGCGATCCCGCTCGTCCACCAGGCTTTGTACCCTTTCCACAACTTCGTCGAAATGCCGCAGCGAGGTCACGGCGGCGATTTCCGCGATCTGGGACACCGCGAACGGGGTCGCCGTGACGCGCAGGTGCTGGCTAAGACCGGGGTTGGACACGCTGTATCCCACCCTCAGCCCGGCGAGGCCGTGGGCCTTGGAGAAAGTCCGCAACACCACAACGTTCGGGTACTTGCGGTACATCTCAAGGCCGTCAACGGCGTCGGTGTCGCGCACGAACTCCTGGTAGGCCTCATCAATGACCACCACGATGTCCGAGGGCACGGTACGGATGAAGCGCTCGGTTTCAGCGGTAGCGAGGATAGGCCCGGTGGGATTGTTGGGCGTGCACAGCAGGATCATGCGGGTACGGGCCGTCACCGCGGCCGCCATGGCGTCCAGATCGTGCCGGCCGTCGGCGGTCAGCGGGATCCGGACGCTCTCGGCGCCGGCGACTCCGACGCAGATCGGGTACGCCTCAAACGAGCGCCAGGCGTAAATGACCTCGTCCGGCTTGCCGTCATCGTTCTGGCCGGCGAACGTGGCAAGCAGCTGGTTCAGGGCCCCCAGGCTTCCGGCACCGGTGACGATGTCCTCGGCGGGAACGTCCAGGAACCCGGCGAGGACGGTCCGCAACTTGCTGCTCAACGGATCCGGGTAGCGGTTGAAATCGGTCTGCGCCGCGATCGCCTGCTGCACCGCAGGGATCGGGGGCAGTGGGTTTTCATTGGAGGAAAGCTTGTAACTGACCAGGCCCTCAACGGGGACGGGCGGTTTGCCGGCCGCATAGCGGGGAAGGAGGTCGACCACCGGGCGGGGCCTGATGTCCCCGGCCGGGTTTTCTGATGAAGTCATGCCATCTAGCCTACTTCGCGGCCCTGCCGGGAGTGCCGGGGATATGACAGCATGGGGCCATGCGCTCATTCATCGTTAGAGTCATCATCAACGGGCTGGCCCTTGCGATAGCGTGCTGGATCCTCCCCGGGCTGGATATCTCCACGCAGGGCAGCAGTACGGCCAGCATCATCCTGGGCTACCTGTTCATCGGCCTGGTCTTTGGCCTTGTTAATGCCTTCGTCAAGCCAATCGTGAGCCTGTTGTCGCTGCCAATCACCATCCTCACCCTGGGCCTTTTCACGGTTGTCATCAACGCGGCAATGCTTTACGTGACGTCCTGGATCAGCAGCTACACCACCGTGCAATTCACCATCGACGCCTTCTTCTGGACTGCGGTGCTCGCCGCCCTCATCATCAGCGGGGTCTCGCTCGTGGCAAGCTGGCTGCCCGGCACCGCCAGGCGCTAGCGGTCATTTTCGCAGGTTCGTCGGGGGTTGGACGGAGCCAGGACCTTCTCGCGCCGGGTACCGGGGGACATGCCCATTCCTCGCACCCGGGACTGGCCATAACGGCACTATGTCCATCCGCTGGCCCCGGCGCGGGGCATGTCCCTGAGCCCGGGCACCGCGCCCGGACCCCCGCCGACCCACGCGCCACGCCAGATGCACCTGACCGGCGAGCGCTAGGCCGCCGGCCGCTGGGTGCGGTCCGTCGGTTTTCCGCCCGGGCCCTGCATCTTGCCCTGAACCGGGCCCTGGACCGGGCTCTGCCGCGGCCCCGGTGCCATCAGCGCTCCCCGCGGCGACGGCATGGCATCGCGCCGCAGTGAGAACCGCGTGACCGTCGCGGCGCCGCCGGCCCCCACGACGGCGGCTAGGGCGGCGGTGGAGCCCTGCAGCGACGGTTCCCGGCTCGCCGAGACTGCCCGGGCGCCGTCGGCATACTGCGCCATCTGGTGGCCCGGGCCCATGCCGGGTTCCAGCCACTCCCGGACGGCGATCGGATTCTCCAGTGTGACGGTCACCCGGTCCTTGGTGTCAGGATTTTGCTGCCCGTCCGTCCCGGGCACCCAGTCGTCCGCATGTTCCAGGTGCAGGCTGCTGACCCCTGGCGCGGGCTCGATTCCTCCCACCGGCGAACCGGCCGTAAGCACAAACCTCACATCGTATTCGGCCAGGAACGCCTTGTCCTGGCTGAGGTTCATGGCATGGATTCCGCCCTGGCTGTAGCCGACGGCGGCCACCGGGTCGCCCGCCGCCGCACCGGCCTCCGCCAGGGCCTGACGGATGGCAGCGGCCGTCTCCGCCGAGTCGTAGCCGAGGCCCTCTGCAATGCCGGCGGCGTCGAAGGGGTTTGCGCCTGCCGGAAGTTCGCCCTGCGTTCCCGGGATGACCACCACCCATGCGCGCTGGCTTCCCTCCCCCAACTGCAGGACCTCGATGTCTCCGCGGGTGCGGCCAAGTGCCTCGGCCCGCAGCAGCAGACCGGCAGGCGAGACGTCTACGACCTCCGTGCGGGTTTGCCTGCTGTCGACACGGACCGGACGAGGCTGGAGAAACTCCAGGCCGGGCGCCGCCGCCAGCCCGCGGACGACGCCCCGGACGCCTCCTGCGCCGAGGACGGCACCGGCTACCCCGGCCAAGGCGGCGGGCACGCCCAACAGCAGCGCCAGCTTCTCGGGTGCCCGTGAAACCTCATCCTCCACCACGTCGCGGAGTGTGATGGGAGGTAGTCCGAAAAGCCCCCACAACGGCCCATACCCCAGGCCTGACTTGCCGATCTGCAGAAGCAGGCTGTTCCGGGCCTCGGCGAACTCGTATTCCCGGTGGCTGGCCCTGACCTCGCGGCAGAGCCGCTCCAGCTCGGCCCGGACACGCCCCATGGCCTGGGCCCCCTCGCCGACGGCGACGATCGCCTTGCTGCCGCTGGCGTAGGAATCGGGCTGATAGGGGAACAGTGCCCGGCGCACCGCGTCCGCCTCGATTTCCACGGCGGCCAGCTCCTTCGCCACCGCGTCCAGAGCCGCAGCCCCGGCGAGCAGCTCCTCGAACTGGAAACTGAGCCCGCCCACCCCGCCGCGGATCCGGAGCATTCCATCGACCGGCGGCACGGGAACGGGCGCTCCCCCGGAGCCGGCCGGCGTCGCCTCCGCCATCAGAAACCCGGCCGGCCGGAGGACAGCACCACATTCTGAGCGTGCCGAAGCACCACGGCCACGGCATCCTGCAGGGTATTCCGGCCCCGGCGGAGCGAAGCGGCGTGCAGGGAGAGTGTGATCCGGTAGGCTCTTCCGGCGGGCGACTGCCAGGTCTGCAGCTCCAGCCGCGCCAATTGGGAGAGCACGGCGTCAGCCTGGTCGGCGCACCTGGCAGCGCGGGCCGCCAATTGCCGGACCTCGTAGCTGCGCGAGACGCAGGCCGCGGCATCGGAGGCAGCTGCTGAGGCTGAGGCTGAAGCTGAAGCCAGGCTGCCGCCCATCGAGCCGGTCACTGAGCCGCCCATCCCCGTCGTCATGACCCCACGCTAGAGAGCCGGCAGGCCGCGCAAAAGCTCCGCTGGCAGCTATGTGGACAACCGGGGCGGACAGCCCTCCGAACCGCTGCAGGTCACACGCAACAACGCGCTGAAGGCGCGGCGTGACTTCGTGAAAGAATCGGGACATGCCTGAAACTGCCGCCACAGAAACCCGCACGCCGTCCGGACGCCTGGCCCTCGCCGCGTCGTCACCCCAGCTCGCGCTTGGCCCGCTGGACGGCCGCTACCAGTCCGCCGTCGCCCCGCTGGTGGACTACCTCTCCGAGGCCGCCCTCAACCGCGACCGCGTGGCCGTGGAAGTCGAATGGCTCATCCACCTGACCGGCAACAACGTCCTGCCCGGCGCCGGACCGCTGACCGCCCAGCAGCAGGAAAAGCTGCGCGCCATCGTCACCGACTTCGACGTCGGCTCGGTCACCGAACTGGCCGACATCGAAGCCGTCACGGTGCACGACGTCAAGGCCGTCGAGTACTACATCGGCCGCCGCCTGGCCGGCCTCGGCGTCGAACGCCTCACCCCCATGGTGCATTTTGGCTGCACCTCGGAGGACATCAACAACCTCTCCTACGCTCTCGGCATCAAGGGCGCCGTCGAGGACGTGTGGCTGCCGGCCGCCCACAAGCTCGTCGCACAGATCGGCGCCATGGCCGAAGCCCACCGTGCCGTGCCGATGCTCTCGCGCACGCACGGCCAGCCGGCCACCCCCACCACCCTGGGCAAGGAAATGGCCGTGATGGCACACCGGCTGACCCGCCAGCTGGACCGCATTGCCCGGACCGAATACCTCGGCAAGATCAACGGCGCCACCGGCACTTACGCCGCCCACGTGGCCTCCGTCCCCGGGGCCGACTGGCAGCACGTCGCCAAAGGCTTCGTGGAGGGCCTCGGCCTGAGCTGGAACCCGCTGACCACGCAGATCGAAAGCCATGACTGGCAGGCGGAGCTGTACGCCGACGTCGCACGGTTCAACCGGATCCTGCACAACGTCTGCACTGACGTCTGGAGCTACATCTCGATCGGCTACTTCGTGCAGATCCCGGTGGCAGGCGCCACGGGATCCTCCACCATGCCGCACAAGGTCAACCCGATCCGCTTCGAGAACGCCGAGGCCAACCTGGAGATCTCCTCCGGCCTGCTGGACGTACTGGGCTCCACCCTGGTCACCTCCCGATGGCAGCGGGACCTCACCGACTCCTCCTCGCAGCGCAACATCGGAGTGGCGTTCGGCCACTCGCTGCTCGCCATCTCCAACGTGGCCAACGGCCTGGACCGCCTCACCGTCGCCGGGAGCATGCTGGCCGCGGACCTGGACACCAACTGGGAAGTCCTGGGCGAGGCCATCCAGATGGTCATGCGGGCCGAGGCGATCGCCGGCGTCGAGGGCATGGACAACCCGTACGAGCGGCTCAAGGACCTGACCCGCGGACAGCGGGTGGACGCCGCACGGATGCAGGAATTCGTCCGGGGCCTGGGCCTTTCCGCGGAGGCCGAGGCCCGGCTGCTGGCGCTCACCCCCGGCAACTACACCGGCATCGCGGACAAGCTGGTGGACCACCTCGCATGAGGCTCCTGCTCATCCGCCACGGCGAGACGCCCGGAAACGTGCTGGGCCAGCTGGATACCGCCCATCCGGGGCCGGGCCTGACCGCGCTCGGCACGCGGCAGGCCGCCGCCCTGGCCCGGTCGCTGGCGAATGAGCCGATTGACCTTCTTTACGCGTCCACGCTGATCCGCACCCAGATCACGGCGGCTCCCCTGGCCACCGACCGGGGGCTCGACGTCGAGGTGCTGGAAGGGCTGCGGGAGATCGAAGCCGGGGCGCTGGAGAAGGCCACCGACCGGGAATCGCACCTGCGCTACCTCGGCACCGTATTCGGGTGGGCCGAGGGCGAGCTGGACCGGCGGATGCCGGCAGGACCCAGCGGGCACGACTTCTTCGAACGCTACGATGCCTCGATGACCCGGATTGCCGAGGCAGCGGCGGCCGCCAGCACGGGCGGCCCGGTGAGCGTGGCCGTGGTCAGCCACGGCGCCGCCATCCGCGTCTGGGCAGGACTTCGGGCCGCCAACCGGGAACCCGGTTTCGCCGCCCGGCACGTGCTGGAAAATACCGGCATCGTGGCGCTGGACGGGGATCCCGACGCCGGCTGGCGGCTCATCCACTGGGACGGAAGTCCCGTGGGCGGTCTGGCCCTGACGGATCCGACGGCGGCAGACCCGACGACGGCAGACCCCGCCGACCGCACGCCGTAGGGGAAGACCCCGCCGGCCGCACGGCATAGGGGCTGCACGCCGCGGCGGCCGGCTGCCGCAGCTGTCAATGAGTTCTCCGAAGCCTTACGCGCAGGAAACACGGACGAAACCGGCGCTGCCTAGCCTTGAGGTGCACAACCCTTCGGCGAAGCGAGGCAGCTATGCAGACCAACCCGCGGCTCAACATACGGCAGGTCACGTGGGCCAACCCCGTGGGCGCGGATCTGCGTGCGGCCCAGCAGGCGGAACTTGATTCCCGCTTCGGCAGCAGCGACCACGAACCCGGACCGCCGCCGTCGGAAGCTGACACCGCCGTGTTCCTGGTCGCGCACGACAAGGCGTCCGGCCAGCCCGTGGGCTGCGGCGGCCTGCGGATCCTGGACGGGCACACCGCCGAGATCAAGCGGCTCTACGTGCTGCCCTACACCCGCGGCTCCGGCGTGGCCAGCTCCATCCTGGCGGCACTGGAGGCGCATGCCCATTCCCTGGACATCACCAGAATCACCGCAGAGGCCGGCTCCGCCCAGCCGGACGGCAGGCACTTCTACGAGAGCGCGGGCTTCCTGCCGGTGCCCAGCTTCGGGCCCTACGTCGGGGTGGAGCACTCGTTCTGCTACGCCAAGGCAATCGACTCGCACAGCGCCGCCCACACCGCCATGGCGTGAGGACCAACGCCGCCACTCGTCACACAGCACCCGGCGCACCGTCGTCGGCTAATCTCGCACTATGGAACCGGCAGACTGGCAAATACGGTTTGATGGTACGGGCAGTCCGGTCAGGTGGTACCGCTCCTTTCGGCCAGGTGGTACTGGTGGGGTTGGTCTGGTTGGCTCTTGAGAAGTTGGCGGCACATTCGGTGCTGCCGCTTTTTGTTGAGAGGACTTTTCATGGCGGACTACAGCGCGATCATGGCCTTGGTGTTTGAGCACCGAAGCTACAGTGAGATTGTCGGCATGGTGGGATGTTCACGCCGGGATATCTCCTTGGTGAAGAAGACCATCGCCGCCCGCGGCATCACGGTGGTGCAGGCGGCGGCGTATGGCCGGGACGAGTTGGCGGAGTTGTTTCCTGATGGCAGGGAGAATGTCTCGACCGGTTTTTCCTAGCCGGACTTCGCCCACATCGTGAAGTCGATGAAGTGGAACAGGCACTACACGTTGCAGCAGGGGTGGCACCGGTATGTCCAGGTAGCGGTCCCGGCGGGGAAGAAATATGGGTATACGCAGTTCTGCCAGTTGTTCAACGACTACGCCGCCGTTCATGAGGTGGTGGCAACCTTGCATCACGTCCCGGGCAGGGTCATGTTGGTGGACTGGGCCGGTGACACCTTGCCGGTCAGTGACGCGGTGACCGGTGAGATCACCAAGGCGTACCTTTTCGTCGCGGTGTTGCCGTACTCGGGCATGGTGTTTTGCCGGGCCTTTACCGACATGAAGCA
>NZ_JAXCID010000017.1:0-85381 GCF_035985125.1 Arthrobacter sp. CG_A4
CTGAGCTGCTCACCCTGACCACGAGCAAACAAGGACCCAAAACCATGCCGTCCACGCGCGCACTTTCGAATGATTCCACGAAGAAAGCTACGCGCGCATCTTGACATGATTCCCCGGGGACCCGCTTGGCTGTCCGGTCCCGCGTGGCAGTCAATACCCGACGCCGACGACGCCCGGTCACTCCTCGGTGAGCCGCCTCTGCGCCTGCAGCAGGAACTTCCGGCCGCCGTCGGTGAGAGTCCTGGCCTCGCTGAAGTCGCGGTCCGGCACAGTCAGCTGGACGCAATCGAGCGTCCACCGCACCTGCCGATACAGCTCGTCGGCCATGTCCTGTGGCACCGGTTCCCCGGCTTTCATCCGGAACCCGGCCGCGTGCAGCGCGTCCGCGATCGCGGGTCCGCGCCGGTCCCAGGGCGGCGTGGTTCCATGAACCAGCCACTGGACCACGCTGTCCGTCACTACGGCCGTGGCCTTCTCTGTCGGTGAAGCCACCGCGCCGGCGAGGTAGTCCCACAGTTGCCGGCCGCCGTCGTGCATGGTGCGTCCCTTCGGCGTCAGCAGCAGGCGGCCGTTCAGTTTCCGCACTAGCTTCCACGCCTGCAACTGCTGCCGGAGCCGCAGCACGGGAGGGGTCTGGACTTCCCTGTTCGCCGTCCCCGGCCAGCGGTATTCCCAGCCAAGTTCGCGGACGGCCCGGCTCACCACGGCGGGTTTGAGGTAGCCGTCCTGGGTAAGCTGCAGCCCGTCCAGGGGAACCTGGTTCAGGAGCCAGTGCACGGGACGGACGACGGCGTCGATCTCCTGGCGCGTGGGCGGTTCGGGCCACAGCCGCTGGGCCAGCCCGTCCAGGCGGTCGTTGAGAGCGTCGGGGTCGAACGCGCGGGGATCAAAGGTGCCGGCGTCCTGCCCCGTGGCAAACGTGTACCAGCCGGAAAGCTCCTGGTGATCTTTGTCCGCCGGATCCGCCAGCGCCGCAATGAGGCGTACGTAGCCGTAGGGGCCGCCGGAGTCCTCCACCGGGCCGCGGTTGGCGCCGTCAACACAGCGCAAGGTCCCGGCGGGAAGCTCGGCGGGACCGATCACGTCGAAGGTGTGCGTCCAGGCATCGCCGAAGTCGTACTCGTATTCCAGCGCCGCCGGGCCGTCCCGCTGGGCGTCCAGGAGTTCAGAAAGCACGACGCCGGAAGCCGGCTCGTCGTCCGTATCCTCGGCTGCGGCGTCGGGGCCGATGACCATCCGGGACTGGCCCAGCCGGTCAACGCCCCGGATCCCGTACAGGTGGCGGTTGTCCCAGCCGAACGCGGCCTGGAGGACCTG
Source organism: Arthrobacter sp. CG_A4 (assembly GCF_035985125.1). Classification (NCBI taxonomy): domain Bacteria; kingdom Bacillati; phylum Actinomycetota; class Actinomycetes; order Micrococcales; family Micrococcaceae; genus Arthrobacter; species Arthrobacter sp. CG_A4. The sequence continues at coordinate 1,318 of NZ_JAXCID010000017.1, forward strand.
GTGCAGTTCAGGGACGGTGATGGTCTCCGGCACCAGCAGCCGGCGCCAGATTGCTGGTTCCGTGGCCTGGATGCTGACGCGGAGATCGTAGGCGGGGACGGCACTGGGTAGCGGGGCGATCGATGGCGGCGGGCTGGCGGGTGACTGCAGGCTGGCGGATTCCATGCTGGCCATCATGTCAGAGCGGCGCCCCGCGGCCCCAACGCCACGGGGCCTCGGGAACGCGGCTGGGGGAACGCGGCTTGGCGAACGCGGCTTGGCGAACGGGCCGTCGCAGGGGCACGCCAACCATTGAGCAGGATTTCGATTAAGCAGGACTTCGACGCATACGTCGCCCCCGCCAGTGCCGTCAGGTGCCGGGAGGACGGTACTTAATCTGCTCCGCTTTCCGCAGCGCGTCCATCGTCTCGTCGACGGTCAGGAGGACTGTCGTTTCCATGGAACTCAATGCGCCGCCGCCGCTGATCGCCAGTGCGACAGCGGCCATGGACACGTTATCGGGAGCCTCCCACATGGTGTAGCCGTCGTGGGCGCCGAAGGCGTACCAGAATCCATGGAGTTTCCCGCCCACCGATTCGATGTATGTCCGGGCGGCCTGTCCGCGGTCTTCGGGGTTGCTGATCAACCTCGCCCAGGTCTCCGGTGTGTAGCTGAACTTTGACAGATATAGCGGCATCGTCTCATCCTTGCATTCGCTGTTGGAAGTGCGGATTTACCAAGAATGGCAGTCTGTTGCCAAGTCAGCAATGGCCACGATGTCATCGCTGAAAGCCGTCGGGTCCAACCGGCTGGACCATTCGGCGTATGGATGAGAGTGACTCGGCAGCAGCCGCGGAGGCCGGTGACCTGGCGCAACTGGCCCGGGATCAGGCGCCGGTCCTCCAAAAACTCTTACAGGCCGGACCGAAAAGCTGAAGAACGCCATCACCTCCGGGGGCCCGGCGTCCGGATTGAACGAGGCCCACGGCTTGGGACCAGCAAGCACACCTGGGTTAAACAAAAGCAGGGCCCGTCGAAGACGGGCCCTGCTCGAAACCTTGCGGCCCCGGACTCAGAAGAGTTAGCTGGAAGCTAAGTCTTAGAGAGCCTGGATGTTTACGGCCTGCGGGCCCTTGGGGCCCTGCTCGGTCTCGAAGGAGACCTTCTGGTTCTCTTCGAGTGAGCGGAAGCCGGAAGAGGCGATCGCGGAGTAGTGTGCGAAGACGTCCTGTGAGGAGTCATCGGGGGAAATGAAGCCGAAGCCCTTTTCAGCGTTAAACCATTTGACGGTACCAGTAGCCATTATTTTTCGTCCTTCGTGAAGGTAGAGGAAAAGTCCCGACTTTCGGGTCCTCCGGTGTGGGGTGCTCAAAACCGCTGCTTCAGAAGAACAAGGTCTTTCAACCGTGCGTACTGCCTGAACTACGAACTGCATAAACACAACAACAGAATCAACTGTACAGGAGATTCCCGGGACGGGTGACCACCGCGGTTGGCGCCGCGCCTCCTACGGCTCATGTCAGGCCCCCGTAGCGATCTCAACGGTTCTAGAATGGCGGCATGACACCGCAGGAGTTGGCCAACCTGGTGCACCTGCGCCGGGCCCGGGACCTGATCGACCGCAACTACGCCCGGCCACTGGATGTGCCCACCATGGCCGCCGGGGCCCTCATGTCCCCGGCGCACTTCTCCCGCCAGTTCAAAGCGGCCTACGGCGAGACGCCCTACAACTACCTCATGACCCGGCGGATCGAACGCGCCATGGCTCTGCTGCGGTCCGGTACCAGCGTGACGGACGCGTGCATGGAGGTCGGCTGCACCTCGCTGGGATCGTTCAGCTCACGGTTCACCGAGATCGTCGGCATGCCGCCGAGTGCGTACCGGTCCCGGCAGCACCACGCGGTGAAGGCTATGCCCTCGTGTATCGCCCGGCTGCGCACCCAGCCAGGGCGCAAACCGAGCAGGATTGAAGAAGCGCCCCCACGGCCGCTGCCATAGCGTGAACAGCATGAATATTTCACTGCAGTACTCACAAATCACCGTCAATGACCTCGATACGTCGCTCGCGTTTTACCGGGACGTGCTCGGCCTGGAAGTGCGCAACGACGTCGGCTCGGACGGACAGCGCTGGGTCACTCTCGGCACGGCCCAACCGGACCTGGAGCTGGTGCTGTCCGTCCCGCACGCCGGCCGTTCCCGGGACGACGGCGACGCCCTCCAGCAGCTGCTCGTCAAGGGCGCGCTCCCCATTCTTGTATTCCGCACCGACGATCTCGACGCCACGTTCGAGGCCGTCCGGGCATCCGGCGCGGAGGTCATCCAGGAACCCATCGTTCAGCCGTGGGGACCGCGCGACTGCGCCTTCCGCGACCCGTCCGGAAACATGGTCCGCTTCAACCAGGCTGCCTGACCCCGCACCGCACCCCCCACTGACCCGCAATTGTGGTCGTTTGAAGGGCCAGTCGTTTGGAGGGCCCAGAACCACCACGATTGCGGGCTACTTTGGCTGGACTCTATACGTCGGCGCCTCCAAGTGCTTTTATGAGAAAGTTCCCCGGCGAAAGGTGTCATCATGTCCACGATCCCCGGCTACACGTTCGGCAGCGAGTCCCTTGCCCCGAGTCCCGTGTCCCTTGAAGACCTGGCCCGGCTCGAAGGGGCGGTGCTATGGACTCCGGATGATGCGCACGCGTTGCGGCGCGCAGGCGAGATTCTTGGACCGCAAACCGATCGAATCCTCGACGTCTGGTACGGATTCGTTGGCAGCCACGACTTCCTCATTGCCAGTTTCGCCGGAGCGGACGGAACGGCGAATCCGGACTATCTTGGAGCCGTACGGGCCAGATTCGCCCAGTGGATCGTTGACACTTGTTCCCGCGACCACGACCAGCAGTGGCTTGACTACCAGCATGAGATTGCCCTCCGCCACACGGCGGCGAAGAAGAACCTCACCGACGGCGTGAGCTCGACGGCGTCCGAGATCACCCTGCGCTACATCATCGCCTTCATCGTTCCCTTGACCGCCACGATCCGGCCCTTCCTCACCGGGCAGGGTGCGGACGCGGATGAGGTGGAGGCGATGTATCAGGCGTGGTTCAAGTCCGTCACCCTGACGGCGGCCCTGTGGGCCGAGCCTTACTCTTCATCCTGGTGACGGGCCGCGCTGCCTCCGCCCAACGAACCTGCAGGCCTGCCTGGTTGCCGGGTGTAACTAACTCGTCAGCTCGGCAGCGGCGAAGGAAACCGCGAACCGCGCGCACCAGATACTCACGGAGCTGTAGTCCGCCAGGTTCGCTCCGGGCGGGATCACGTAATTCTGATCGCCCTTGTTGGCCTTGAGCACTCCCAGATCGAGGTACGCCCCGTCGTCGAACACCTGCCAGCCGGCCGCTCCCTCGATCACCTGGGCGTCGCTGAGCCACACCCGAAGGTCCGGGCCATCGGACGTATCGAGGCCTTCGAACCTCAGGATCCGGCTCCCGTCGGCGAGTTCGAGGATTTTCACGGTGCCGGAGCTGGCATGTTCGTGGCTGATAAGTTCGCCCCCGCTGAGTTGACGCGGCGGGATCGGGGCCGGTTCGGCCGATGGCCCCGCAGATTGCGGCGCAGATTGCGGCGCTGACTGGGGCGCTGACTGGCTGGCCGGCGGCGCAACGGCCGGAATGTCCTCCGCCACGGTGGAACTGGTGAAGATCCGCCAGGGCTGGAACAGAAATAGTCCGACGGCCACCGCGACAACAGCAAATAGGGCTACAACCGGAATCACGACGCGCCTGTTCATGCCCGTCCAACGACCGGCCCGACATCGGAGTTCCGGGCCGGCACCGGGCGCGTGTGAGGGTGATGCTTCCCCGGCCGGGCGGTCACCGGGCGCGTGTGAGGGTGATGCTTCCCCGGCCGGGCGGTCACCGGGCTCGTTCTGCTGCGGAGTTCGGCTAGACCTCTCTGAGCCGCCACACAGTCGCCGCGTTTCAGGAGCGGCCGGAAGCCGCCGCCAGAACACCGTTGGGTTCCCGGCGCCAGTTCAGCCCGTTGCTGTCCCTGAAATTCAGCGACGCCATGTAGTCAGCATTCCCGGCCAGCGGCTCTGCCCTATCCAGTTCCCCCATCAGCTCCGGCCACCGCGCCCCCGCGGCCACGAAATACTGTCCCGGCGGAAGCACTTCGGCTTTCGCGCTCAGCGCCGCAATGGTGCTGCCCTTACCCCGGCTGAGCGCCTGCGCCCTGGTGATGCTCATGCCGAACACCGGCGCAGCGGAGGCGTTGACAACCAGGAGTCCCCACTGATTTCGACCTGGAAATCGGCCTTCACCGGCCAGGCGACGATTTGGGCTGCCTGCCGTTGAGCATCAAAATCCGCGGCCCGTTTTTCCCTGCCACTTTCCAGCGCGTGCATACGCTGGGCCTCGGAAACCGCATCGCGTGAGTGCTTGGTTTGTCGGGTCACGAAGATCAACGCCCCCGTGGTGGCCAGGGCACTGACTATCTGAGCTATGTCCACCCAATTCATCGATTTCCCCCATAGATTACCGACCTCGATGGGTTGCAGAGTTACCAACCCGGTACATCCTTGCACTTCAACCTAAACACCCCGGGCACCGACGCGTTGCGCCCGGTGGGGGAGATACATTTTTTGTTCCACGGCCCGGCCTGCTGCCATCGAAAGCCGGTGGGCGGGCTGCTCCACATAGCGGTAGAACAGCGTGGCGGCCAGGAACGAGGCGGCCACCGAAACCGCGAGCGCCAGCGGAAGCGAGACTGCGCGGAGCAGGGTGACACCAGCCAGGATGATGGGCAGGTGCACCAGGTAGAGACTGAAGGACACGCGTCCCAGCCATTGGGCGACGGCGGCGTCCCCCAGCCTTTTGGCGGAGCGGCAGGACACAAACAGCACCACGATCAGCACCGAGCCCACCGTAACAACGGCCTCGACGGCGGCGATCGGCTGCCCGGGACTGGTCCATTCCGCGTTGGCCAGGAAGAGGCCCGCGGCGGCCACGACGAACCAGGCGAGGGGCGGCCATGATTGAGTCAGTTCACGGATCCGGTCGCGTTCGGTGCCGAGAATGGCCCCGATGGCGAAGATCGGGAGATAGGTCAGCCATTCCTGGTCCTGCAACGCTCCCACCACGGTCAGCAGCAGTGCGATGCCGATTTTCACATGCCAGAAGCGCCGCCAGCGGAGGGCGATGAGGACGTAGGCCGGGAGCAAAAGGGAGAACGCGACTTCCCATTTGAGGGACCACAGCGGAGTGTTGATGGTGCTCGCGGTCAGCAGGAGCAGGCTGTCCTTGAAGACCTGGCCCATGCTGGGGCCGATTACGTAGATGTCCGCCCAGGGGCTCTGCAACGGCGACGCCGACCGGGGAATGATGGAGATCAATGCAACGGCCACCGCCAGCGATGCCCAGGCCGGTAAGTAGAGGCGGAGCAACCTTTTGGCGTAGTACTGCGCCCAGTTTCTGACGGCCCCAGGTCTGGTAAACGGCAGGACCAGCACGAAGCCGGAGAGCACAAAAAAGACGTGGACTGCCGGGGTGCCGTTCCAAAGGACGTGCAGCGGCGAGAAAACCGCCCACTCCCCCGTCGTAGTAAGTCCCGCGGATCGGTTGCCACTGACAACACTCCCGATTCCGGGAAGTGTTGACAGTACGTGGCAGGCAACAACCACCAGGGCGGCAATTCCCCTGAGGCCATCCAGCTGCGTGACTCTTGTTTGACCAGACTTAGACAGCATCCGTTCTACGTTACCAGTCCGTTACATTGCGCCTGTGGGGTCCAGCGCTTCGTGTCTGGCGCCTATCAGCTCTTCCACGCACCGCGCTCACGCTCGGCAAATTCGCGGAATGTGGTGGCTGGGTGCCCGGTGAGGCGCCGGACCGACCGGTTGGGGAAAGCTGAGATGTTGAAACGCACGATGCGGTAGATCATCTTCTGCACGGCGATGTAGTCATCGGACTTGCCCTGTTTGCGCAGGCGGGATAGGTATTCGGTCTCGCTGGGTCGCCGGTAATGGATGCTACGCCCGAGCACGTCGCTGAGGATGCCAGCGACGTTGCGATAGGTGAGGCTCTGTTCGCCCGAGAGGGTGTAGGCGCGGCCGTTGTGGCCCGTTTCGGTCAGTACGGCCGCGCTCACGCGGCCGATGTCGCGGGCGTCGATGAACGCGGTGAAGGAGCGTCCGGCGGGCACGAAGACGTCGTCGTCGTCACGGATCTCCGCCGCGTGGGTCGTCGACAGGTTCTGCATGAAGAAGTTCGGGCGCAACGACGTGAACGGTGCACCGGTGCTCTTCAGATACTGCTCAACGGCGTAGTGGGGGGTGCGGCGGTTTTGCTGCACGCCCTGCAAAGACAAGAACACGATGTGTCGGATGCCGCGACGTTGGGCGGCGTCGATGACCGGGAACAAGTACGTCTTCACATCGGCGATTGCGGGAGGTCGCATCAGGAACAGTTGGTCGCACCCCTCCAGTGCCTGATCGAGTCCGGCTGGCGACATCGAGAAGTCAAAGTGCCGTGCCTCCACGCCTGCACGGAGACGGGCCGCGTCGTCAGCGTTGCGCACGGCGCCCAGCACGGAGGCTCCGCGCTCGAGCAGAAACTCCGTCACGGCGTCGCCCACCGTGCCGGTTGCGCCGGTCACCAGAACACTCCCGATCATTCTTTCGTCTCCATGGTGACGCGATTCATCAGGTCCGCGAGTGTCGTCAGTTCGGCCGGTGTCAGGGCCGCGAACTTGGGCCGCAGGCGTTCAGTGGTGGCCCCTTCGAAGTGCTCCACCTCGTCGCGGGAGGCGCGGGACAGCACGATGATGCGCGATCGGGCATCAGCAGGGTTGACCCGAATGTCGATGTGCCCGTCCGCTCTCAGCGCGTCGACGAGCTGGGTGACAGCGCCTGCGGACACGGTGAGGAGCTCCGCCAGCCGGCCCGGGGTCAAGCCAGACGGCGTCCGGGCGAGGAAGAACAGCGCCGATAGTTGCGAGCCGGTCAGCACCCGCCCTTCGAACGGACGCCGCTGCTCCACCGTCAGCGCCCGGCTGAGCGCCGCCACACTGCCGAGCACCACACGCACCGGGTCAACCCGGCCGTCGGCGGCGCTCATCGGGCGCTGACGAACGGCATCTCGCGTACGTACTGGCGATCATCGATCTGGGTGATAAGAAACTGGGCGAGATCGTCGCGACTGATCTTCGTGGTGCTGTCGCCTCCCACCCAGCCCACCCCGTACGAGCTCGTCCCGGGTTCTTCGGTCAGGCGGGGTCCGCGCACCACCGTCCACTCCAGGCCACTCTGCTGCAGCAGCTCCAAGTGCGCTTCGGCGTCCGCGAGCAACTGGCCCGATAGCAGCTTCAGGAGGCCGCGGATGATGCGATCTTGCAGCTTCGGCCGATCCTTACCCTCGGCACGCAGGCCGCCGCCCGAGAGGGTCACGATCCGGGTGATCCCGTGATGCTGCATCGCCTCCAGGATTAGCCGGGTACCGTCCGCCTGCAGGCCGGCCGGGGAGCCTTTCACATGCCCGAACACACTGAGCACGGCATCCGCCCCCGCCACCACCCGGTCGACCGACCGTGCATCCAGCACATCCCCCTCGATCACGGTGAGCCGATCATCGGCAACGGCGATCTTGGCGGGATCACGCGCGAGTGCGCGCACGGAGAGCCCTTGCGCAAGGGCCTGGTCGAGTACACGGCGACCGGTTTTCCCGGTCGCACCGAACAAAGCAATGGTCGTGGTCATGCCATTACTTTAGCAGCTAAACAATATCGCTTCGAAAGCAGCCGTGGTGGAGTCGGCATCCGACTGAGTCAAACCCTGACTCCTGCTTCCGGCACCCGGGTTGCAGGTTCAGCTCCCGCGCAGCGGCCAGGGGCTCCAGCCGCCGGCCACATCCCGTAGCCGGATCTCCGCGTCGTGGAGGCGCCCGGCGGCGGCGCCGGGTTCGCCTTGTCCGCTTTCCGAACCGGAACCGTCGAACGCGGTCAGCGCGTATTCGCTCCACCGCTTGCGGCCCACCGGGTAGCGTTCGCGGTATCCGCCGGCCGCGACCGAGAGCACCAGCTGCTCCAGCCGGTCCGCTGTTGTCTCTTCCGTTTGGTCGCAGGCATCGCAGACGCAGACAGGAAACGGAAAGTCATGCAGCACCCCGGCGTGCACCACAAGTCCCGGATAGTCGGTCACCAGCAACGTCTGTGAGGCCGCTCCGGAACGCCGCGGGGCGACTTTGACCGCCTGCCGCACATCCTTGACTTCCCTGACCAGTTCCCCGGCATGGACGGGATCCTCCTGGACGTCGACGTCGTAAACTGCTCTGAGATGCTCGATCAGGGCACGGGCAACAACGTGAAGTCCGGCGAAACGCTCGGGGTGGCTGTCCAGGCTGTAGGAATCCGGGCTGGGTCCGTCAGCGCCCCAGTGGCTCCCGTAGCGAATGGGTTCGCCCTCGCGGGAGTAGTAGGTCTTCGCCGGCAGGTCCAGCCGGACATAGCGGGGCTGTCCTGCCGCCGGGGATACGGGCCGGGGCAGCATTGCCGGGAGCTCCTCCGGTTCGTCCCGGGCCCAGTCCAGGATCGCGGCCACGAGTCCGCGGACGGCATCGTCGTCCGCGCTGCGCAGAGCTTCGAGCAGACGGTTAGCCTCGAATGCCTTTCCCCGGTTTCCCACCGTTGGAGGGGCCCCTTCGTAGACGGTCCACTGCGCGTCCGGACGCAGCCCGGCGATGGTGTTCCCGGCGAATACGGCCGCCGCGGCACTGAGCGTACTGTGCTCCGCAATCCGGGAACCGAACACTCGTAAGAACCAGATGAGCCGCTCAGCGTCCGCAGCCAGTTCCTCGGCCCGCACTCCCTGCGCGGCGCAGAATTCAATGAACGGGGTATAGCCCCCAACGTGCCGGACCACCGCCGGGCCGGAACCTTCCCGGTACGGCGAGCTGCCTCGTGACGTCGGCGCCGGCAAACCGGTGGGTTGCCCTTCGAACAAGTCCTCTGCTGTCCCCAAACCGCGATCCTATTACCCCGTGGCCGCATCCCGCAGCCGTCAGGCCGCCGCACTGGTGGCGCGGTACGCCCGGGGCAGTTCGGCGCCCTCGTTACCGACAAACCGGCCCCGCTGAGACGCTGCAGCTACCGTCATCGTGTCCTGTCGGTGGGGAAGCAGCCACGACGCGTTCTACGGCACACCACGATGCCGCGGTTCCAGCGTCGAAAAATCCAGCTTCTTCTGGACATCGTGTATGCCTCACCGCGGCGGTCCCATCCCACAACGCGTCGAGGCTGAAGTCCGCCTAATGGAGGGCTAACCGCAGTGCCCGGACCCGGGAGGCAAAGTCCATCAAACGGAATAACCGTCAATAATGGATCATTTTTTCAGTAGACTTCGGAGCAGGACCTCCTTCATCTCGAAGGGAGGTACGGCAGCCAACTTCGTTGATCCAGGTTCAAGCACTGGTTCTCTGAGGAACCGCAGCACGACAGTCGGACCAAATAGTCACTTTGGGCTGTAGTGGAATTACGTTGTCCCGGAACGGGCAAAGGGGAGAAGGCTGATGTGGCGGTGCAGGAAATGTCGGTGGTTGTCGGCGTCTCGGAGACTCGATTGCTTTCTGTTCTAAATGCAATTTTTCGTTTCAATTCCCAGACGCGGGTTGTATTCAGTCGCGCAACGTCGCCTCTCGAGCTCGCGTCCGATTGCCGGGCACATCAGGCCGACCTTGTCGTCGTTGATGCACGGTTGCCACGCGGCCAGGCAGCTCCCGACCTCCTACCCGTGTTGACCTTCTATCCTCAGGCCCATCTCATGGTCTTCATCGACGCCGGCGCGTCCGAGGCGATTCGAGACGTCATGGACGCAGGTGCCCGCGGAATCCTCACGAGCGATGCTTCGGTTTGCGAGATCCAGAGTGCGGTGTCCGACGTTACGGCGGGCCACGTCTTCGTGTCCCGATCTGCACTTATCGGGTTGCTGGAGGTGTTAAGGAGAACACGCCCCGCCGAACCACTGCTGTCCCGAACCGATCTGCCCACACTGACGACCCGAGAACGGGAGGTCGTTGAGTGCCTGGGCCAAGGACGGGCCAACCGCGACATCGCGAGGGAACTCGGTGTCTCGGAGGCGGCCGTCAAGGGCCACCTCTCACGCATAATGGTGAAATGGTGCGTCCAAGATCGGTTGCAGGTACTTGTCACCGCCCTTGAGGCCGGCGTGCTCCATGTCGGGCCGCGGGGCGGGAAGGTTCTCCAGTCCGAGAGGCGTGAAGCGATTACCGCACACTAGCCAAATGCCCCAACCTTTTATCCAAAAGTATACATATAAAGGACAAAAGAATACTGGTTAGTGATCCATCTGGAAAATAATGTTGACAGCGTATTGGGGGATTCCCGACACATCATCATTGGCTTTCAGAAGGAGACTAAAATGGGTGCAGTATTGAGGTTTGTCGCTTGGGTCCTGACACAGGCTTGGCGTTGGGGGCTGAGCACCGTTAACGCGATCGCCCGGTGGGCCAGGAACAACTGGCCGACGGTCCAGCGGTGGCTCGAGCGAGGCGTGACCTTCGGTACGATCGCCCAATGGATCATGCAGATCCTCGGAATCGGCTAACAGGAGTTGGCACTGGTGTGGCCGGGGACCACGGCCTCTGGCCACACCAGCGCTCCGGAATGCACGGAGAATATGTCGCTAGCAGTACAGACAGAAGGGGACGCAGTGGCCGGCACACAGTCTGACGGCCGGGGCGAATGGCCGGCGTCGGGCCGGACCAAGCGTTCGCATGCCTATGCGTCGGCGCTGCCACCGGTGGCCTTGAAGTACCTCACAGTCCGGTCCACCGTCGAGGTACTAGTGACGGGAGGCCTCGCGTGCGGACTGGCACTCTGGCTCGTCCCCGGCGACTGGAGGCTGCCGACCCTCGTCGTCATGGCGATCCTCATCGTCGCCGGTCTGATCGTTGATGTACCGATTGTCAGCCGCCTCACAATGCGCTACACGTCATACCACGTGGGCCCGGATGCGGTGCGAATCAAACGGGGTTTCCTGTTGTCCAAGGACACTGTCCTGTCCACCGCCCAAATCCTAAATGTCTCCATCATCGAAGGGCCGCTATTGCGGCGGTTTGGCCTCGCTAAAGTCAGGTTTGTTACCCTCAACCACGTTGAACCACTGGGCCCCGTGGAACGTTCTGTGGCCCTGGAGATCCGTCGGCAGGCGTTGTCCACCTATCTGGAGGCGTCACCCGGTGATCACTGACACCCCGCAACGGCTGCCCGTGAAAGCCATGGCGGCGATGTCCCTCCGTGGAGCCCCGAGTGTGGTCAGCCTGCTGTTCGGCGGATTCCTATACTGGGACCGGCCCGGGCTGTGGCCCGGTCCGGTGGCCATCTACGTGATCGGAGGCCTGGTCATCCTCCGGTTGGTCCACCCCGTGTACGCATGGGCGACGCTGAGGTACGAGATCTCCAAGGAAGACTTCTCCCTCACCCGCGGGTTGCTATTCAGAACTACGAGCACGACCGCTTGGCGTGACGTCTCGGTGGTGGACATCGACTCACCCTGGGCGTTCCGCCGGTTCGGGCTGGGGGTTCTCTCCCTGCGCTCCGGCGGCCAGGATGATGCAAAGATCGATGTCCCCGGCGTCGACCACGCAGACCTTGAAACCATCGTCGGGCTAGCACGGGCCCACGGGGCTCCGGGGGCTCAACCTGGACCCTCCGGCAGCACGGCCCGTGGCGTCCACGGCACGGTTCCGGGGTCCTCGGACACGACGGGCCGGACCGTCGTCTACACGGCCCGAAAGAGGGACCTCGTGGCCGCCAACCTGATCTATGGCCATGTGGTGCTCCTAGGGACCGGTGCCGTTCTCGCGGTGGTGGATGCGGCGGACCAACTGGCGAGTTTGGACGGTGCCGTGAACGTGTTCAGTTCCCATCCCTGGGCGGGAAGCTTGGTGCTGTGCGGGGCGGTCCTCTTGGGCGGGTCGGTAGCCGCGGTGGTCAAATACCATAACTTCACGGTGAGCAGTGATCCTGCCGGGTTGTCCATCCGATATGGATGGCTCTCCACCAACCAACGCGACGTGCGATCCTCGGCCGTCGGCGGGATTACGGCACGCCGCAACCTCATAGAGATGCTTCTGGACCGGGTCCGGGTCGCGCTCCTGACGACGGACTCGGATGCACAGATGGGAACTAACATGGTCCTCCCATCGCTGCCGCGCAGGCAGGTGAGACGGATCCTCGACACATCGCTGCCGAAGCTTCCTCGCCCGGCCCTGCTGGAGTCCTCGGGCCGCGGGTCCATCGCCAGATCGATAGCGCTCTTCGCGGCGATCGGGGCACCCGCGCTCGGTTTCGGTTGGGTTCTGCACCGGGTGACCCATGGCGCGTTCCTCCTGGCCGCGGTGGCAACTGTGGCACTCTGGTGCGTTCTGGCCCTGGCGGTCCGCCTTGCCACGGCCCGGTTCTCGGTAGTGGGAACCAGGGTCGGTTGGGCCAGTCACTCCTTCGTTGACCGTGAAGTGGTCCTGGCCGCCACCGGCCTGCACTCCGTGTCCATCGTCGGTGCTCGGACAACCACGGTGTCCCTCGTGCGGGCACACTACTTCGCGGGTCGGCCCAGGACGTTGGCTGCGCTCAGCTTTTCCCCGGCGGTCCCGGACCAGATGGGCCGCCTGGTGGAAGACACCTCACCGAAAATCGCCGCCCTCCGGCGGCGCCCCACCGTCAAGCAGCCCACCGCCGAGGAGTTTGTTTATCCATGATTCATGTCGACAACGTGAGCAAGAGCTTTGGGAGCAAGAGAGCGCTACACGACGTTTCCTTCACCGCCGTGCCGGGGCGGGTCACCGGATTCGTCGGACCCAACGGCGCAGGCAAGTCCACCGTGCTGAAAACCATTGCCGGACTGGTGCGTCCTGACGCCGGCACCGTCAGGGTCAACGGATCAGACTTCGCGCAGGCCCGGCGTCCGGGGAACACCATGGGACTTTTCTTATCGGCGGAATGGCTCCCGGAGCAGGCCACCGCTGCCGGCGTCATCGGCTACGTCTGCCGTGTGCAGGGACTGCCGCTTTCTTGGGGCAGAGACGCCCTCGAAAGGGTGGGACTGGCAGGCGTGGCGCAACACCGGGTCCGCACCTTCTCGTTGGGTATGCGCCAGAGACTGGGCATCGCCACGGCTACGGTGAGTCGTCCGGACGTACTTGTCATGGACGAACCCATCAATGGGCTCGACCCCGACGGAATTGCCTGGATCAGGTCGTTCCTGACGTCTGCGGCGTCACAGGGTGCAACGGTCCTGCTGTCCTCACACCATATGGCTGAACTGGCAGAAATGGCGGATGACATCGTTATGATTGGGGATGGCCGGATCCTCGGGCAGGGGAGCATCGGGGATTTCGTGTCTCGTCCGGACGAAACGGGTTACTACCTGGAGTCCCCGGAACCCGAGATCCTGCTGGTTGCCATGGCACAGAGGGGGTTCCGCGCCACCCGCGAACGGGAAGGACTACTTGTCCACCATACGAACCCGACCGAGCTCGCCTCCGTCGCCTTGGATTCCGGTGCGGGGATCTCGCATCTGTCCCGGGTGACCCGAAGCCTCGAAGACACCTACTTCGAGGTCCTGGCCCGGAGCGCATCCGGAGGAACGGAATGACCATGACCGAATCACGGATCGACCACCGCGCCACCGTGGCCCCCGATCAAAGCCTCGGCGCCGTGACACGGGCCGAGGCGCACCGGCTCCTCCGGAAGGGCGGCGTGCCCACCCCTGTCATCGTGGCGATCACCGCGGCGGTGGCGGCCGGGATACTGACGATGTTCGTCATAAAGTCACTGGCCCCCGAACCCACCGGGGTCATGACCACCACCTCCATCGAAACCGGTGCGTTTGTCAGTGCGCTGGTCCTTTCTGTGGCCGCCGTCTTCGCGGTTGGTCGGGATCACACTGGCCAGTTAGGCCTGGCACTGTCACTGACACCGAAACGCGAGCGGCTCTTCATGGCCAGAGCCCTGTCCTGGGCTGCCCTGACGGCAGCCAGCACGGCCTTCGTCACGATAGTCCTCGCCGTACTCGGATTCATCCTCTCCGGAGGCGGCTTTGCCGGGTCGGGTTTGCTGGGCGTGACGGCGGCCGTCGTCGGCAGCACCAGCATGGTTCTGGTTGCCGTGGCCCTGGCCCATCTCGTGGGGCGCTCCTTCATTGCCGTATTACTGCTCATCGGGGTCAACATCCTCCTGCCTCTGGCGGTCGTCGCTGTAGGCGCCATGATCCCCGCTCAGGCTGCCGGGGCGGTAGATGCCTTGGTGAACGTGACACCGACTCCCCTTTTCATGCAGGCCATCAGCGCGACGACGGTCCAGGATCTGGGACTGGGACGCCTGATCATTGGCCAACTTGGCCTTGCGGTGTGGGCGCTTGTCCTCGGCGGACTGGCGCTCACCGTCTTCCGCCGCCGGAACCTCTAACGCCTTCCCTTAGTGCCCTACCCACCCGCCCGGCATCAGCACCACACGACGACAACAAAGGAAAACCATGGCAGAGATCAAAGACCGGCGTCATGCGGACGGTTCCCCGCGGAGCAAGCCGCCCGGTGAACCGGCGTCAATGGTGGCGCTGCTCGTCACCATCCTGGCCGTCAGCATCGGGCTGGCGCTGTGGACTGACATGAACATAGGTCTGCGCGGGCTCATCGCGGTCGTCACCGGCATTGTCGCGGCCGCCATTACCCTGATCGTGGTCAACCGGATCGCAGCGCGGAAGGGGCGCGAAACCGAACCACTCCGGTGACGGGCCCGCCTCGATCCTGACATCGGTCACCAGCTCCGGATCGCATTCACCCCGGGCCACCGCACCGGCCGCAGGGACCCGTCCGCGCGTTCCGTCCACCCGGACCAGCTGGACGTCGTGCAATACCCCGGTCCCGGACCTGGTACCCATGACAGCCGGTATCCCGTATTCCGGGGCCACGATGGCTGCGTGCGAAGCTATGCCGCCGGCGTCAACCACGACGGCGGCCGCGCGCAGGAACAACGGTGTTCAGGTCGGGTTGGTGTAGGAGCAGACGAGGATCTCGCCGCTGCAGCGGCATCCACTCGAGCTCCCGGCGTTTGGCGGCCCGGGCCAACACCAGGCGGCGGTAACGGCCCCGCTCGGTGGCCGGCAGCGCCCCGCCGTCGTTCATTCCCGCCAATTCCTCGAAGCGCAGGTCGCCCGGTGCCAGTTCCGTGAAGGCCCGCGCCAGCTCCTCCAGCGCCCGGTTGGCCTGGCGGGTGCGGGTCTCCGCGCCGGCGGTCAGGGCCGAGCCCAGCAGCCTCTTGCCCAGCAGCAGGAGCAACAAACGCAGCTTAAGCTGCGGAAGAAAAGCCCCCGGCTACACTCCGGTCCAGGTGCTCGCAAGGGTCTGGCGGCCGACGGCGGCTCCGGCGCGAAGCCGCCGCTTGAACGAAGTACTGCAGAGCTCTGCGGTAGCCGCCGCGCCAGGGTGGGTTAGCGTAGCAGTACCCGTTTACGTCTTGTCCCACTCCCCCGGAGGAACAACGTGCGTGTAGTCGTCGTAGCGAATGACACCCGAGGCGGAGTGCAGCCGTACATCGCACTGGGCACCGGGCTCCGGGCGGCCGGACACGACGTGCGCGTCGTGGCACCGGCGAACTTCGCGTCGCTGGCCTTCTCCGGGCTCAGGGGCAACGCCCGGGAGGATGCCCGGCGCGTGAGGTCGACGGCGCAGCACGGCCAGATCGCCGGCATGCGTGCGGTCGCTGGCGCCATGACCACACGCCTGGAAACGTGGACCAGGGAAACGCTCGAGGCCAGCGAGGGCGCCGATCTGCTGACCGGCGGCGTGGGCGGCATGATCGTGGGGCTCTCGGTCGCGGACAAGCTCGGAGTTCCGTTCGTCCCCACGCACCTGCAGCCGGTGGATGCACCAACCGGCGAGTACCCTGGCGTCCTGCTCGCGGGCATGCCAGCCTGGCTGGGGCCGCCGGGGCGCCGGCTGAGCCACACCCTGACCGCCCTGGCGCTCTGGACGCCCTTCAAGCGGCCCATGATGTCAGTGCGCTCCTCGGTGCTCCAGCTGAGCGGCCCGCCGGCCGCGGCGAAGGGCCAGCCCGTTCTCTACGGTTTCAGCCCGCGGGTGGTCCAGGTACCCATCCGGCCCGGGGTGGAGCGGCATGTGACCGGCTACTGGTTTGCCGACCCATCCGGGTGGACTCCGCCTCCAGCGCTGGAAACATTCCTCGCCCGGGAGGGCCCGGTGGTGAGCATCGGCTTCGGCAGCATGAGCGGCGAGGACCTGGAAAAGTTCACGGTGAAGGTGCTTTCCGCTGTGCGGGCCGCCGGCGTGCGGGCGGTGTTGCTGTCCGGCTGGGGCGCCCTGGCAACGATTCCGGCATCCGAGGACGTGCTGGTGACGGAGGCCGTTCCGCATGACTGGTTGTTCCCGCTGGTGAGCGCCGCCGTGCACCACGGCGGCGCAGGCACCACGGGCGCGGCCCTGCGGGCGGGTATTCCGGCGATCGTGGTCCCGTTCGGTGCGGACCAGCCGTTCTGGGGCGCCCGGGTGGCGGCCCTGGGCCTGGGGCCGGCGCCCATTCCGCGGCGGCACCTCAGCAGCGAACGTCTGGCCGCGGCGCTCGGCCGCACCCTGGCGGACGCGGCCATGCGTTCCAGGGCAGCCGACTTCGGCGTCGGGATCCGGGCGGAGGACGGTGTGGCTGCCGCGGTACGGCACTTCGATCGGATCGGGCGTCGGGGCGGAACCTCCCCGAGATGACCTGGCGGGACAGATATGACCTGGCGGGACAAAGCCCCCGGCAGCGGACTAGCTGCCCGGAGTCGCCGCAACACTGAGCCAGCGACTTTTCCTCCACAGGATGTCTGTCGTCGCATGTACCTTATTAAGTAGCCCCGAGCGCACCCACAGGCACCCCCACGCCCACCCCCACGCACCAAAGAACCGCACCGAGGACACGATGGACTACTACGCAATCAGTTCGCTGCGTGAAAACCACGCAGGATGGTCATTGCTGCGCGCCCAGAACGCCCCGCTGGCGGTGTCCTTCTTTATGGCGGCCTTCACCGGGCCAAACCAGCGGGACATCGGCCGCCAGCAACTCATCGACACCCTGGACGATGTGCTGTTCGGTCTGCGGGACGCCGACGGCGAGGACAAGTTCCCGCGCGCGGCCTCGGAATACCTCGACGATTGGGCAGCCCCGGAACGTGCCTGGCTGCGGAAATACTATGTGTCCGGCCAGGACGAACCCCGCTATGACCTCACTCCCGCCGCAGAGGATGTGGTCCGCTGGGTGGAGAACCTGCGCGGCCGGGACTTTGTGGCCACCCAGTCGCGGCTGACCAGCATCTTCGCCGTCCTCAAGGCCCTGGTCCAGCAGTCCGAGACGGACCCGGAAGTACGGCTGGCCGAGCTCCAGCGGCAGCGGGACGGGATCGACGCGGAGATGCAGCGTATCCGGGACGGCAACGTCCGGGTCATGACCGCCCCGGAGGCCCTGGACCACTTCCAGCAGCTGACGTCGCTGGCCAAGGACCTCCTCTCCGACTTCCGCGAGGTGGAACAGAACTTCCGGAAACTGGACCGGCAGGTCCGCGAACAGATCGCCACCTGGGACGGCAGCCAGGGCGATCTCCTGGAAACCATCTTCGCCAACCAGCAGGACATCAGCAGTTCCCTGCAGGGCCGGACATTCCAGGGTTTCTGGGACTACCTGATGTCCCCGCAGCTGCGCACCGAACTCCGCGACCTGCTGCAGCGCGCCACCCAGATCGAGGCGCTGTCCGGCGCCGACAACCTCCATGCCGTGACCAACCTGCACCAGGACTGGCTGCCCGCCGTCGAGCAGACCCAGGCGACCGTCCGCCAGCTGTCCCAGCAGATGCGCCGGCTCCTGGACGACAAAGTGTTCCTGGAGAACAAACGCATCATGCAGCTGATCCGCAGCGTCGAATCCGGCGCGCTGGGCGCCCGGGAGGCACCGCCGTCGGGCATCTTTATGGAGGTGGCCGCGCCGTCCGTGGACGTGGCGCTGCCCTTCGAACGCCCCCTGTATGAGCCCAGCCGGAAGATCATGGTGGACGACGACGTCGTTGCCGCCGACGACGCGGACGTGGACGCCGGCGCCCTGTTCAGTCAGTTCCACGTGGACCCGGAGCGGCTCAGGACCAGCATCGACGCCGTCCTGGCCCAGGCGGAGCAGGCCACCCTGGCGGAGATCACCGACGCCCACCCGCTGCGGCAGGGCCTGGCCGAGATCGTGGCTTACTACCAGCTGGCCACTGAGTCCCCGTGGGCCAGCATCAACCCCGAGGCTACGCAGCAACTGTCGTGGCAGCTGCCGGACGGAAGTATCCGCGAAGCCACCATCGACCAGATCATCTTTGGAAGGCCCGCATGAAGCCCGCAGAAGCCCCGGAAACCCGGATATCGGAAGCCGGGATGCCGGACGCCAGGACACCGGAGGAGCTTCCCGGCGTCGTCACCCGGCTCTTCAAGGGTGTGGTCTACGCCGAGGCGGACGAGAAGATCTGGCAGTCACTGATCGGCCTGGCGTCGCATGTCCGCGACTATGTTGCCGTGCTGGGGCTGGACCTGATCCTGGACGAGTCCGAGGGCTATGGGTTCCTGAAGTCCCGCGAGGACCCGGACGGCACACTCCCCCGGCTGATTCCGCGGCGCCAGCTGACTTTCAACGTCAGCCTGCTGCTGGCCCTGCTGCGCGGACGGATGCTGGAGTTCGACACCAACTCCAGCGAACTCCGCCTCATCATGACAGAGCAGGACATCGCGGACATGGTCTCGGTGTTCCTGCCCGAATCCAGCAACGAGGCCCGCATCCTGGACCAGCTCGGCGCCAACATCAAGAAGGTGGTGGAGCTGGGATTCCTCCGGAAGCTGCGCGGCCAGGTGGGCACCTACGAGGTGGCCAGGATCCTCAAGGCGTACGTGGATGCGCAGTGGCTGGAGGAGTTCGACGCGCGGCTGGCGGACTACCGCTCGTCGCTCACCAATAACGGCGCAGGGTCCGGCGGCACCGGCGGCGCCGATGCCAGCACCGGGGCAACCAAAGAGGAGGGCGAATGAGCACCAACACCGAACTGCAGGACACCCTTTTCAGTCTCGCGGACCAAGCAGACCAAGCGGACGACGCCGGGGCGCTGCCGGGTTTCCGGCTGCACCGCCTGGAACTGCTCAACTGGGGTACGTTCCATCAGGGCATCCGCACCTTCCGGCTGGACGGCGCCAACAGCCTCCTGACCGGTGACATCGGCTCGGGAAAGTCCACCGTGGTGGACGCCATCACCACCCTGCTGCTGCCAGCCAACAAGATCGAATACAACAAGGCCGCGGGCGCGCAGAAGAAGGAACGCACCCTGATGTCCTACGTCCGGGGCTTCCACAAAAGCGCCCGCAGCGCCGGAGGTGAATACTCCAAGCCGGTGGCACTGCGCGGGACGGGAGCGCTCACCGTGGTGCTGGGCGTCTTCCACAATGCGGTGCTGAACAAGTCAGTCACCCTGGCCGTCACACTCTGGGCCATGCAGGAGGCCGGCCAGCCCAACCGCTTCTACTCCCTCGCCGAGACGGAGCAGTCCATCGCGGCGGACTTTGCGAACTTCGGCCAGGACCCTGCCAAGCTGAAAAAGAAACTCCGCGCAGCGGGCGTGAGCGTCCATGACTCCTTCGACCCCTACGCCGCCGCGTTCAAGCGGCAGTTCGGCATCGGCGGGAACCAGGCCATGGAACTGTTCCACCGCACCGTGTCCATGAAACAGGTGGAGAACATCACCTCCTTCGTGCGCACCAACATGCTCGAGGAAGACGACGTGGCGGCGCGGATCAGCAAGCTGATCGCGCACTTCGACGACCTGAAAAAGGCGCACGACGCCGTGCTGCGGGCCAAGGACCAGATCACCCTGCTGACGCCCATCAAGGACGGCTCGGCCCAGCACGCCAAGCTGACCCGCGAGGATGAGCTCACCCGGGCACAGCGGGACCAGCTGCACCCCTGGTTCACGGACCGGAGGCTGAAGCTCAGCCTGGAACACCAGAACGAACTGGCGGAAACCGGTGTCCGGCTGCAGGAGGACGGCAGCAAGCTGTCCACCGCCATCACGGCGCTGCGCCACGATCTGTCCGCCGTGAAGGAGGACATCCGCAGCAACGGCGGCGGCCGGCTGGCCGCCATCGACGCCGAGGCCACCCGTCTCGGCGAGGAATCCCGCACCCAGCGGCAGCGCTTCGAGAACTACACGGCTGCGGCCGCCGGCCTGGGCCTGCCCGCCGCCGAGGACCGGGTCCGCTTCGACGCCAACCGCGCACGCCTCACCGACGTGGAAACCGAACTCGGCGAGAACTCCCGCGGGCTGCAGGAAAGCCGCACCGCGCTGACCATCGAGCGGACAACGCTCACCGAGCGCGCCGCCGAGATCGGCGCCGAACTGACCAGCCTGCAGTCCCGGCCCAACCTGCTGCCGCGCCCCCAGCTGGAGCTCCGCCGTCGGCTGTGTGACGGGACCGGAATTCCGGAAAACGCGCTGCCCTACGCCGGCGAACTGCTGCGGGTCCGCGACGGCGAGGCCGCGTGGGAGGGAGCCGCGGAACGCACCCTGCACGGCTTCGCGCTCTCTCTGCTGGTGCCCGGCGAGCATTATGCGGCCGTGAGCAAGTGGGTGGATACCAACAATCTCCGCGGCAGGCTGGTCTACCTGAAGATCGGCGAATCCTATTCCCCCAGGGCCGCCGAACCGGGAACGCTGGCGGCCAAAATCGCCATCAAGCACGGCACCCCATTCCGCGATTTCCTGCTGGACGAGCTCGGCAGCAGGTTCGATCACTTCTGCTGCGAGAACCTGGCGGACTTCCGCCGGTACCCCAAGGCGCTGACTCTCAACGGCCAGCTCAAGGGCGGCCGCGGGCGGCATGAGAAGGACGACCGCAAGGACCTCGCTGACCGGCGCAACTATGTGCTCGGCTGGGACAACCAGGACAAGGTCACCCGCTTCCTCGCCGAGCAGGACGAGGTCCGCAGCCAGCTCCAGGGCAACACCGCCCGGCTCGGCAAGGTGGACCACTACCTCGGTGCGCTCGGACGGCAGAACCAGCAGCTCGGAACGGTCCGGTCCGTGACGGATTTCGCCGAGATCAGCTGGCAGCTCACCGCCCGCCGCATCGAGGACCTCAAGCAGGAGAAGGCGGACCTTGAGTCGGCCAGCGATGTCCTGCAGCAGCTGGCGGCCAAAGAAAAGGAGATGGCCGGCCGGCTGGGGCGCCTGGAGGACCAGGCGGACAAGCTCCAGCGCCGGATCGGCGCCAATGAGGAAGCGGCCAAGGAGATTGCCGACGCGATCGACGAGTGCGCTGCCGTGTTGGCTGAGCAGCCGTTGACGGACGACGCCGGTTTGCTGGCCGCCGTCGCCAAGCTCGCCGCCGGTGCGCTCGGGGACAAACCGTTGACGTACAAAAACACCGCGGCGGTGGAAAGCACCGTACGCGCCGGGCTGACGGACATCATCGATGCACTGGTCAAGCGGATCGCCCGCACGGCGGAAACCACGGTGCGGCTGATGGCCGATTTCCGGAACAAATACCCCAACGAGACCACCGAAATCGACGCCGCCCTCGAGGCCGCCGGGGACTACAACCGGCTCCTGGAGCAGCTGGCCAGCAACGACCTGCCCCGGTTCGAAGCCCATTTCAAGGAATCCCTCAACCAGAACACCATCCATGAGGTGGTGGCCTTCAACGCCTTCCTGGACAGCCGCCGGCAGGACATCGTGAACCGGATCGGCGAAATCAACCTCTCCCTGGCCGGGATCGAGTACAACACCGGCCGGCATATCCAGCTGGAGCACCAGAACACCACGGACCTGGACGTCCGCCAGTTCGGCATGGACCTGCGGGCCTGTTCGGAAGGGACCATCGGCGACGAGGCACAATACTCGGAACAGAAATACCTGCAGGTGGCCCGGCTGATCGAGCGGTTCCGCGGCCGGGACGGCTACACCACGCTGGACGAACGGTGGACGGCGAAGGTGACCGATGTGCGGAACTGGTTCACCTTCTCCGCGTCCGAGAAATGGACCGAAACAGGCGAGGAGTTCGAGCACTTCACCGACTCGGGCGGCAAATCCGGCGGGCAGAAGGAAAAGCTGGCGTACACCATCCTCGCCGCCGCACTGGCGTTCCAGTTCGGCCTGGGTGCCGGGCAGGGCAGCGGCGGCAGCGGCCGGAACGCCGGGAAAAATTCCGCCGCCGGTCGCAGTTTCCGCTTCGTCGTCATTGATGAGGCCTTCGGCCGCGGCTCGGACGAGTCAGCGCGCTACGGCCTGGAGCTCTTCCAGCGGATGAAGCTCCAGCTGCTGATCGTCACTCCCCTGCAGAAAATCCATGTGATCGAACCGTTTGTGGCCCACGTCGGCTTCGTGGCCAACACCAACGGCGACGATTCCCAGCTGCGCAACATGACCATCCAGGAATACCGGGACGAACGGGACCGCCGTGCCTAAGCTGCGTCCCGACGGCCCCGAACCGAGCTTGCAAGGTTCGGGAAGGGACCTCCGCGCTGAATCCCCGGCTGTGCGGGCCCAGGGCTGGACTACGCTGGCGATGCTGCGCACCCAGTCGCAGAAGGCCTGGGACAGCGGGGCGCTGCTGCGCGAGCTGCTGGAACCGAGCGGCGTGTATCCGCGCCGCCGTCCGCTGAAGCGGCCGACGGCGGCCACGCTCCGGAGTGACTACGCTGCGGCCCGGGCGTGGGCGGCGGAGTTGTTTGCTGCAGTTGGTCATTTCAGTCTGGAGACGGCGGAGGTGGGCCGCAGCACTGTCGGGGCCAACCTGCTGCCTGCCGCGGCGGTGTTTGACTCTGCACAGGATGAGATTGCGTTTGTCGGAAAGGCGAAGGACGCCGTGCGGTTGCGTGGGCTCGCCGCGGGGCTGTCAGCCCTGGACCCTGCCTTCCGCCGCTGGGCGCTGAAGCGTCCGCTGCAGTTGCTGGAGCTCGGCGGCGACGCGCTGACCGCAGCCCGGGTGTCCCTCTGGTTGCGGGGCAACGCGCATCCTGGCGTTTATGTCCGGCAGCTCAGCCTGCCCGGGGTCCACACCAAGTTCATCGAGCACCACAGAAAAGTCATCGATGAGCTGGCCGCGGAGCTGCGTGCAGGCGTGCCGTTTTCCGAGGACGGGGAGGCGGATGCCGTCGTTTCGGAAGTGGCCGCGGAGCCGGGGTCGCTGCTGGGCCAGGCACCGGCACGGACGCCGGCGGCACGCTTTGCGGCGCGGCACGGTTTTCTTCACCCTCCCGAGCTGGCCAGGTTCCGTGCCCTGGACCCTGGTATGCCGTTGCTGGGCGGGGCGCGGGACCTGACCGTCACGGCCGAGGCGTTCAGCACCCTGAACCTGCCGGTCCAGCGTGCAATCGTCACCGAAAACCTGGTGAATTTCCTGGCCCTGCCGGAAGTGCCAAACACGCTGGCCATTTACGGCGGCGGCTACGGGTTTTCCTCGCTGCGGGATGCCGGCTGGCTCCGCCACTGCGAGGTCTGGTACTGGGGTGACCTGGACACCCACGGCTTCCGGATCCTCGACCAGCTCCGGGCCGTGCACCCGCACGTGGTCAGCGTACTGATGGACCAGGCAACGCTGCTGGCACACCGCGACGCGTGGGGCAGCGAGCCGGCTCAATCCAAGGCCGCGCTTGGCAGGCTGACGGCCGCGGAATCTGCGCTCTATGAAGCACTGGGCAGTGACCAATTCGGGAAGGCCGTCCGGCTGGAACAGGAGCTAATCCGCTGGGACTGGGCCTTGGAAGGACTGCTGGGCGGACGCCGTCCGACTACGTAGGCTCCGACCACTTTCGTGCGTCCATGATCTCAGCCAAGGTTGAACGGGCGCGCAACCATTCCCGGGCCCTAGTCGCTCCCTGTCATGCAGTTCCCTATATTTAGTCATGCAGTTCCCTATATTTAAAGGTGAAGACCCCGGAACGATCACTGGTTCGCCATATCGCCGGGGTTACGCCTTTAACACTTTGGGCGGCTTGGCCTTGGCGTCCCGGCAACTGAAGACGCCAGACCCCTACCCACTACCGTACAGATACCGTACAGTTGGTCGAGGAGGCAAAGACTATGGCAATCACAAAATCCCGTCGCTTGGAGTTGCGCACGGACCAGAGCACCGATGAGTTGATCACGGAAGCTGCGGAACTTCTCCACGTAACTAAGTCAGCGTTCGTTACCGATGCGGCTCGCCAAGCGGCACAAAAGGTCATTTCTCGCTCGGAGGTCACTCTCATGGCTCCCGAGGTCTTCGACGTCATGATGGCATCCCTCGACGTTCCGGACGAGTCGACGGAGTTGGCTGCACTGTCCAAGCTTCCGAGGCTTATCGGTCGATGAGCGACCCGACTTACCGCACGGCGAAGCTGGCCCCCGGGTTTGACCTGGGGGCCTTCGACTGCGGCGAACCGGGATACAACCAGTGGCTCACCGAGCACGCGATGCAAGCCTTGGAGTCTGGGGCGAGCATGGTCTACCTTCTTCTCGAGAAGCGTCCCGATGAGGACGAGCGAGTCATTGGATACTTCGCCATCTGCCCGACACTCGTGGTCCGGGATGATATGCCGAAGCCGCTCCAGCGGAAAGTACTGCGCAACGCCCCAGCCTGGTTGCTGGCCAAGCTTGCACTCGACAGCTCCATGCGTGGAGACCAAGTCAACCAGTGGGGCTGGCAGCTTCTGCGTGCAGCACTGGAGACCATCGTTGAGGCCTCCGAGCTCGGCGGAGGCCAGATCATCGTGGTCGACGCCGGCAATTCCGGCTTGGTCCGGTGGTACACGCGGCACGGGTATATTTCCACCGGGGGCCACAACCTCAGGCTCTATATGAAGGTCGCAACGGCCAGGAAGTACCTCGGTTCGGTCGAGGACTGATCCTGCGACAACATCAGATCGGGCGCCGTCCGTTAGCGCCCGACGGCGGGAGGTGCAGTTGGCTGCACCGCCCGCCACCGCCCGCCACCGCCGCCGTCGAACAGCTCGCGTGATGCACGCAGACCTAACCTGCTGGTTTTGTCCTACTTTACTGATCCGGCAGTGAGGCCGCCCACGATGAATTTCTGCAGGTACAGGAACAGGAGGAGCACCGGCAACGCGATCATGACCGAGCCTGCCGCGAAGACACCGAGGTTGTTGCTGCGGTCCCCGGCGATGATCCCAAACATGCCCACCGCGAGGGTCTTCACGCCGTTGTCCGTGAGGAAGATGCTCGCCAGGATGTATTCGCCGATCACCGCCACGAAGACCAGCAGGCCGGTGATGGCCAGGACGGGACGGATCAAGGGCAAAATGATACTGGTGAAGGTGCGGAAGTGCCCGGCACCGTCAATCCGGGCGGCCTCGTCAAGTTCGTGCGGGATGGAGTCAAAAAATCCCTTGATGAGCCAGACCTGTCCCAAGGCGCCGCCCATCAGCACCAGCGCGTAGCCGGAGAGTGTATTCAGGCCGATGCCAGGAATGACCTTGCCGAAGTTCGCGATCATGAGGAAGAGCGCCACCACGGCGAGGAACTGCGGGAACATCTGGACCAGGAGCAGCGCCAGCAGTCCGCCGCGCCGTCCGTAGAAACGGAAGCGGGAGAAGGCGTAGGCGGCCAGGGTGCTCAGGATTACCTGGGCCACGGAAACCACGGTGCACAGGATCAGCGTATTGAGGTACCAGGCGCCGAACGGACCCTTGGAACCGCCCAGCAGCGTCTCGAAATTCACCAGGCTGAAGGTCCGCGGAATGATTTCCGTGGTGGCCACGCTTCCGAGGGGGTTGAAGGCGGCGGAAACGATGTAGAGCACCGGAAAACCCGCGAACGCGACGCCGGCGAGGCCCACGATGTGGCGCCAGCCGACCTCGCGCCACCAGCGCCTGCCGCGCGGCACCTCCAGGCCGTTCTTCCGGACCCGCATCCGGGTACTGGTGGCGGCGTCGTCGTCGGGCGGGGTCTTGGTGAGTGTGCTGGTCATCGCACGTCCTCCAGGGCTTTGGTGTAGCGGAACTGAATGCCTGCAAGCACTGCCGTGACAATGAACAGGACTACGGAAATGGCAGAGGCGAAGCCGAACTCGGCACCCGCGCCGCCGAAAGCGATCCGGTAGGCGCCGCTGATCAGGATGTCCGTGGCACCGATCTGTCCGCCGCCGTTCGGGAAGGGTCCGCCGCCGGTCACCAGCTGGATGACGTTGAAGTTATTGAAGTTGAACGCGAAGGACGAGACCAGCAGTGGCGCCACCGCAACCAGCAGCAGCGGGAACTGTACCTGCGTGAACGTCGTCCAGCCGCTGGCGCCGTCGATCTTCGCCGCTTCCGCAACATCCTGCGGGAGCGCCTGCAGGGCGCCGGTGGCAATCAGGAACATGTACGGGAATCCGACCCACAAGTTGGTCAGCAGCACAGCGATCTTCGCGAGGAGGGGGTCACCCAGCCAGTCAATCTTCGCACCGCCGAGCATGGAGTTGATGAGCCCGAAGTCCTTGTTGTAGAAGCTTTGCCACACGATGAAGGAGATGAACACCGGGATGGCGTAGGGAATGATCATCACCGCGCGGTAAAACTTCAGCCCGCGCACGCGCGGGTCATTGAGCGCACCGGCCAGAAGGAGGCCGACGACGAAGGTGCTCCCCACGGACCCGACGGCGAAGACCAGCGTCCAGACGAAGGATCCCAGCAGGGAGTCGCGGATCTGGGGGTCGGTGAACAGCCTGGCGTAGTTATCGAAACCGACGTTGCGTTCCCAGCTCTGGTCAAAGCCCTTGGCACCGCCGGCATCGGCGAAGTATTCACGGTCACCGAATTTCTGGACCATGAAGACCTCCCCGGTGGCGGAGTCGGTGATGCTGTCGCTGGCGGCGTCGTACTTCAACGTCTGGATGCCTTCGAAGGCCCTGTTGATGCCTTGGGCGCGGATGGCGCCCTTGTCCGTGGGAACGGTCACGCTGCTGACCTTGGTGCCCGCGGCGTTGACCTCCTTGCCCGTGAGGATTTTGTAGCCCGGAGCCTGCTTGACGAATCCGCCGGCTACTGCGGCGTCGGCTCCGGCAAGCGGTTTGAGTCCCTCGGCGTCTCCGGTAAAGATTTCCTGCGAGGCCTTGTCCACCAGGAAGAACATGAAGGGCCCGTCCGTCGTCGAGCCTTTTGTCCCCACGGAGAGGTTGTAGGTCTTCGAATCAGGCGCCTGTGTGACGGAATTCTGCACGATCGTGGCGATCGTGTCTTCCTTGGAGCCGCGGGTTCCGTCGCCGGAGTTTGTGAAGGACAGCTGCGCGGTGGAAATTATCGGCAGGAGTACGAAGACGGTGAGCAGCAGAGTGCCGGGAAGCAGGTACTTCAGCGGCACCAGGCGCCGGGTCGAGTAGACGGCGATGAGGCCGGCCACGCCGATCCAGAGTCCGGCGAGCATGCCCCACTGCTCGCCTGCCAGAAGGAGCGGGGTCAGGGAGATGGCGGCGCCAAGGGCAGCGCCGAGGCCGAGGATCTTTGCCAGCAGGGCGGGAACTGACGTGGTGGAGCCCAGCGACAGACTGGGCCCCACCACCTTTCCCGTTTTCTTCGGAGTTCGGGTAGCCATCGGGAAATTACTTCAGCGCACCGGCGATGGTGTTGCCGGCTTGTGTCATGGTCTCGGCCGGGTCGGCGCCGCCTACGATGGCTGTTTCTGCCTGGCCCAGTGGCGCCCAGACGGCGGCCATCTGCGGAAGCGATGGCATCGGGATGCCGGCTGCGGCGGCTTCAGCGGCTACCTTGGTGTCCGGGTCGGCTTTGGCAACCTCGTCAATCAGGGCAGCAATTGCCGGCGGAATGTGGTCCGCCTCGTAGAGCGCGCGCTGGGTCTCCTGCTGGGAAGCAACGGTCTGCACGAAGGTCTCGGCAAAGGACTTGTTCTTGCCTTTGGACGCGACGTAGAAAGCCTGGACGCCGGTGAACGGCTGGGCCGACTTCATGCCTGCGAACCCGGGGATGGGGCTCAGCGCGTAGTCGATGCCGGCCTTTTTGATGTCACCCAGCGCCCAGGGGCCGTTGATCATAAACGCGGTCTTGCCCTGGTTGAACAGCGCACTCGAGTTGTCGGCGCTGACGGACGTGCTGAGCACCTTGGAACCCTTCTCGCCGAGCTCACCGATCTTCTTGGCAGCAGCGAGGGAGCCTTCCTTGCCTACGCCCAGATCCGAGGGATCAAAGCTGCCGTCGGCTTTCTTGCCGAAGAGGTATCCTCCGGCCGAGGAAAAGATCGGCTGCATGAAGTATGCGTCCTTGGGGCCCACCTGAAGATTGAGTGCCCGCTCGGCTTTTCCTGACTCAACTGCCGCCTGTCCTGCGGCGATGAGTTCTTCGAAGGATTTCGGCTCTACGGGCGCCAGGGCCTTGTTGCGGATCAGCACCAGTGATTCAACCGAGGCCGGCATCCCGTAGGTCTGCCCGTTGTAGGTGACCGCGTCCGTGGCAACCGGCAGGAAAGCCTTCTTCTGCTCGGCGGTGATCTGCACGGGGTCGATGGAGCCGTTCTGGACCATGTTGCCGATCCAGTCGTGGGCACCGATGACCACATCGGGGCCGTTCCCGGACGCGTTGGCGGTGACAAAGTTGGTCTGGAGCTCCGTCGCAACCGCCTGGACGGCCACGGTGATGCCGTTGTCTTTGCCGAACTTGTCGGCGATCGGCGTCAGCGCCTGAACCACCGCGCCGTTGGCCCAGATGACCAGGTCCGCGTCGCCGCGGACGGGCGCCGGGTCGGAAGCCGAGGGTGCGGCGGCCGCCGTCGGGCTTTCCGACGGCGTGGCGGCCGCGCTGCCGGATGGGGCGCCGCCGCCGGAGCAGCCGGAGGCGAGGAGCATGAGGGAAACGGCAGCGGCCGTGGTAAGTGATGCCCTGGCCCTCCGGGCCGAGGACTTGACGAGAGATGTGCGCACCGATGCGCCTCCTTTAGGAAATGGGCTTTTGCCCTCTGCTGTATCCGCGGCTTTTGACCTCCGAAAGTGATTCCAGGGCCGGGCCGGGTGAGACAAGTCACTACTGTAAGCGATTCTACAATATACGTCCACTGTCCTCGAAAATGACCCACCATCATGCAAACACTGAGTGGAAGCCGTTCCAGAAATTTCATCAACCCAGTTACCATTGCCCACATGACTGAAACAATCGCCCCTGATGTGCCCCGCCTATCCCCCGCCCGGCTGGTGCCTGTTCACCCCGCTGACGAAGGTTCGCAGTGGTGGCGGTCATCGGTGATCTATCAGATTTATCCGCGCTCGTTCAGGGACCTGAACGGCGACGGAGCGGGAGACCTGCCCGGCATTACCGCCGAGCTGCACCATCTCGCCGACCTCGACATCGACGCCGTCTGGCTGTCCCCGTTTTACGTCTCGCCGCAGCGTGACGGCGGCTACGATGTGGCGGACTACTGCGATGTTGATCCGCTGTTCGGAACCCTCACGGACTTCGACGCACTGGTCGCGCGGGCGTCGTCGCTGGACATCAAGGTCATCGTCGACCTCGTTCCCAACCACTGTTCCTCGGACAACGCTCTCTTCCAGGCAGCGCTCAAGGCCGGCCCCGCCAGCCGGGAACGGGACATGTTCATCTTCCGGGACGGACGAGGTAAGGACGGCAGCCTTCCGCCGAACAACTGGCAGTCCCACTTCAGCGGATCAGCGTGGACCAGGATCACGGAGGCATCCGGGGAGCCTGGCCAGTGGTACGTGCACCTTTTCGACTCCTCCCAACCGGACTTCAACTGGGACAACCCCGCAGTCCGCGCCGAATTCGAACGTATCCTGCGCTTCTGGCTGGACAGAGGAGTGGCCGGCTTCCGCGTGGACGTGGCACATGCCCTGATCAAAGCCAAGGACCTTCCGGACTGGCACGGCCGGGCGGACGGCGTGAGCACGGATGACTACCCCGGCCACCTAGCACCCATGTTCGGCCAGCCCGAAATCCACGACATTTACCGCCGCTGGCGCGAGGTCCTGGCCGAATACGACGGCGAACGCATCCTCTGCGCCGAAGCCAGCATCGACCCGCTGTCCCGGCTGACCGACTGGGTCATGCCCGACCAGATGCACCAGGCCTTCAACTTCGCCTACCTCGGTACGCCGTGGGACCCCGCCGCGCTGCGCTCAGTCATCGAAAGTTCACTGCGGATGTTCGACTCCGTCGGCGCACCCACCACCTGGGTGCTGTCCAACCACGACGTCGTCCGGCACGCCACCCGGTTCGGCATCACCTCGCCGTCGTCCCGCCCGGGTGACGGCCTCGGCGCCGAGGACGTCCAGCCGGACGCGGAGCTGGGTCTGCGCCGTGCCGCCGCCGCGTCGATGCTTATGCTCGCGCTGCCCGGCGGGGTTTACCTGTACCAGGGTGAGGAACTGGGCCTGCCGGACCACACCACCATGGACCATGGGTTCCGCCAGGACCCCAGCTTCCGCCGGACCGCCGGCGAGCGGATCGGCCGCGACGGCTGCCGGATCCCGCTGCCCTGGGACGCAGCGGCCCCGGCGTTCGGCTTCAGCGGCACCGGGGACGCGTGGCTGCCCCAGCCCGCGGACTGGGCCCAACTGTCCCGGAATATCCAGCGTGCGGACCCGTCCTCCGTGCTGTCGCTGTACCGCCGGGCCCTGCGTCTCCGCCGGGCCGAGAGCCTCGGTGCGGGCTCGCTGGACTGGCTGTCGGCATCCATCGGAACGGACTGCATCGCCTTCGTCAACAACGGAGTACTGGTCATGATGAACATGGGCGAGAAGCCTGTGGACCTGCCAGGCCTTGAGGTACTGCTGTCCACCGATGATCAGCCGTCCGGTCAGCGTAAACTGGGTCCCGCGCACTGCGTCTGGCTGCGTATGGACCCAAGAGGCACAGAGGATCAGTGGCAGGAATAAAAGACGTTGCGCGCCTGGCCGGGGTTTCCCCGGCCACGGCCTCGCGCGCGCTGAGCGGCAACGGCAGCGTCTCGGCCCGGGCGAGGCAGGCCGTCACCAGCGCGGCCAGCGAACTAGGCTTCATCGGGTCCTACCACGCCTCCAGCCTGGCGACAGGACGCAGCCGAAACGTGGGAGTGGTCCTCCCCTATGTCAACAGATGGTACTTTTCCACTCTGCTGGAAGGCGCCAATGCCGCCCTCATGGACGCCGGCTACGACCTCACCCTGTACGACTTCCAGGGCGACCGCTACCGCGAAACCGTATTAGGCGATTTCCTCCTGCGCAAACGCCTCGACGGCGTCATCGCAGTCTCCCTGCAGCTCAACGAACACGAAGTAAAGCAGATCCTCTCGGCCGGCATACCCGTGGTGGGGGTGGGCGGGCCCCTCCCCGGCATGGCAACAATCAGAACCGACGACCCCGGCATCGGCAGGCAGGCCACCGAACATCTGATCAGCCTCGGCCACACCAGGATCGCGCACATCGGCGGCGAACACGAAGTGGGCCGGTATTTCAAGATATCCACCGGCCGCCGCGTCGGCTACGAGGAAGCCATGGCCGACGCCGGCCTGCCGCTGCGCGATGCGTGGTCACTCGTCTCCGATTACACGCTCAACGACGCCTACGCCCAGGCCAAGCACCTGCTCGCCAATGCAGCCGAGCGGCCCACAGCCATCTTCGCCGCCTCCGACGAAATGGCGGCCGGGGCACTCCTCGCCGCCCGCGATCTGGGACTGAGAATCCCTGACGAGCTCTCCGTCATCGGTGTGGACGGCCACGAGATGGGCGAAGTGCTTGGCCTGACCACCATCGACCAGTTCGCCCGCCAACAAGGCACCCGGGCAGTCGATCGGCTGCTGGCTCAGCTCAAACCCGGAGCTGAACCGACGGAGCCAGCCGACGAGCTCGTTCAAACCCGATTCATCGTCCGATCCAGCACCGCCGCACCCTATATCAGGGCGCGCAGCCGCTGACTTGGTGCAAAAGTGCGACGGCGAAGTTCCGGGAGACCGGGGTTGCCGTTGAGGTGGCGGCTGTTTCGGGGTGAGGCCGGGGGTTGCTCACATCATCGCCACCACGGACAGGCTCCCGGCCGCCGGGGAGACCACCGGCGGCAGCAGCCGCTGCCCGTCTGGGCGCCAGCGCGAGAATCATCGGGGCGGTGGGCGAGAACGCCTCCGGCCGGCTGATGCTGGACGACCTGGGAGGCGCCAGTGTGGACACTTCGGCCGCCGCCGTGCTCGACGGCGACGCGACGGCACGGCGCTGATCGTGGCGGACCGCCACGGCGAAACCAGATCGTGGTGTGCCCAGGGGCCAACTCCAGGTTCTCGTCGGAGGGCCTGCAGTTCGGTTCCGGACGGCTGGCAATAGAACGTGACCGATCACCTGGCCGGGAACCTCACCATCACCGGCGCGCAGCAGGAGAAGTGGCTGCTGGACGGCTTCAAGAACTCCACGCAGCACTGGGACATCCTGGGCCATCAGGTGTTCTTCGCCGAACGGGACCGGAACCAGGCGCCGGAGATCGACGACGTCGTGGACGCGAACGTGCGCAATGCCGTGGTCCTGATCGTAGACGTGCACCGCAACTGGGCCAACTACGTCAAGGTGGATTACAAGGACCCGGCCTCGCCCGTGGTGGGCTCGGAGCTGGTGTGCACGTCCATCAGCTCCACCGGAAACGGCACCGGCCCCACCACGGATGCAACAATGGCATGGAACCCGCACCTGAAGTTCTACAACGACAACCGCGGCTATGTGAACACCCGCATCACGAAGGACACCATGACCGCCGAATTCCGGGTAATGGACGTCGTCACGACGTCGGGATCCCCCGTCAGCACAAGGGCCTCCTTCGCCGTCCAGTATTAGGTTCCAGTGCCGCGTTAGCGGGTAGAGCCTGCCGGAACTCGGGTGATGGAGCCTGTTGAACCCCGGCGGGCCGCCAGCAACTTTCGCTGGCCGCCCCGCCACTGTGCTCATCTGGGTGGGTCATCAGGGCGCAGTCACTGGGCCACTTATCTGCAGCAGGGCTCCCGGACCCGCTGGCTTCTGACCCCTAGGCTGCAACATGGAGGCGACGTGCAGAAATGGCTTTGTGGATCTGGCGTCCAACTGCGGCGGCAACGGGTGGCGGGAAAGCGTTGCCGACCTGGCGATACGCGGCCGTCTTGCGGCCGGAGATCTGCCAGTCGTCAGGGAATCCCTGGACCCGAGCGGCCATGCGCACTGTAAGACGCGGCATTCCCTCAAACCCCGCCTCCGGCGGGAACTCAGCGAGGGTCTTGCCGTTAACGCCGAGCGACGCCCAGGCGGCGCGGGCGCGGGTAGGTCCCAGGTCTGGGCCGCCATGCTTCTTAGAGCCGCCGACCAGGGTAGGGGCGATAGACGAGGCTCCAAGGGCCCATTCGTCGGCGCCTTCCCAGCCATTGGATGCCATGAGGTCGCCCAACAATTCTCCGACAGTTGGGGGCATTGCCTCGTTCGGCGTCGGCCAGTGAAAGTGCTCCGAAATATCGTTGCGTATGCCGACGAACAGCACACGAGGGCGCAGTTGCGAGACACCGTAGTCAGAGGCGTTCAGCAGACGCCAGCCCGGGGTATATCCCAACTTTTTGAGTTGCGATTCGACGTCCCTACGGTACGTCTCGAAGACGGGGTCCAGAAGCCCTCGCACGTTTTCCAGCATTACGGCTTTGGGCCGAATCTCGTCAACCAGGTGGATCGCTTTGGGGAACAGGTTCCGCTCGTCTTCGGCGCCGAGTTGCTTACCCGCCTTGGAGAACGGGGGACAGGGCACGCCGCCAGCGAGCAGGTCGACGCCTTCGTACGGCTTGCCGGACCAGTCGAGGAGGTCCTCTTCCAGAACGTTCCACTCTGGACGATTCATGCGAAGCGTGGCGCAGGCCGGTGGCTCGATTTCGACAAGCGCCTCGTGGCCAAAACCCGCCATCTCCAAACCAAGGGCTTGTCCCCCCGCTCCCGCACAGATCTCGACTGACGTTAAATGTTCGACCACTATGTTCCTCCCGCTGATTGCGATTACAAGACTACCTTGGGGAGACACTATGGCCCACGGGAGACACTATGACTCCAGGCCTCCGTTCACCATGATTTGGATCAAGCTTTCGAGTACGGCGCGCTCGGCCGGGGAAAGCCGCCGAGCGTCGTCATACACGACGTCCAGCTTGTCGCGCGACCGTTGCTGGGCGCGCACCCAGGACAGCAGCCGTTCCTTCTCAACACGCTTCAGCTTGCGAACGTCCGGCAAGACTTCTTGAAGTGTCTTTGGTACCCGGATTTCCTGGCGCACAGGTTCGTTACACCTCTTACACTCAGTCCGCAGATTGTTGAGGTCGGCATTACTGCCACCATGGTCGTTGGCCAGGATGTGGCCAACTGTCATGCTGGCGCTCGTGCCTGGCTCCCCCGGGTATTCCTCTCGATCGGCAACCCCGCAGACGAGGCATCGGCTGGCATCGCGCTCGAATACCTTACGCCGCACGGACTGCGAGACTCCCGTTGATTTCGCTCGTGCGGTACCGAGCCCAGGATGCCAACCAATTTTATCGACTCGGTAAGTCCCCATAGGGAGGCTACCGTCGTCTTTATTACTGGGAATCACCCAAAGATCGCGTATCCGCAGTTCGCGAAGTCGCCTGTTCAGGTGTTCGTCACTGTTAGCAACTTCGGATCCCAGGGCCGTTCGGACATCCCGCATGGTGAACGTCCCACCAACTGGAAAGTTGTACGCCAGCCAGGCACAGATTTTCAGTTCTGCGCCATAGCTTTGCTGCTTGCCGGGATGCTGATCTAGCTTCCACCAGAGTGTGCCATCCGAGGCAAAGGCTTCGGGCGGGTAATGCGATCGTACTTCGGTTTGATTCACTTGATAGTTCTAGCCGGCTTCTGGGGATATTGTCTTCACACGCCATGCCGTGCGGCGGAAAACGTAGCGCATTCGCGTCGGCGTTGACTTGGTCCGCCTCTGGCTGTCGCCTAGCCCGGCTGCACCCTCGTCCATCGCAAGAACACCAGCGATGCCCAGAACTCGGGAGAGCGCCTACGTGTGCTTCCTTCTCCGCTCAGGGAGCTGTCGTGGTTTTGTAGCATCATAGGAGTAGCTTGTGACCGGACGGCCTGGCGTTAATGTCGAGAGGCCGGGAAGCGAGCAACGTGGCCTTGGACGCACTCACTAGTATGGGGAAAAATGACTCAGACAGAATTTGTAGAAAACGACAATGTGCCCGACGTTGTTGTAGATGACGAAACCGAGGCGGACGATCTCGGACTCTACGAAACCGCACCGTCGAGCCTTCCGTACTTTGGCGCGGATTTTGACGTCGCCGGACTCGTACGTCGACTCGACGATAACGACATTCTCGTCCCCCGTTTCGATCCAGACGAATCTGACGACCTCACTATCGAAGGATTCCAGCGTCAGCGCGTCTGGACGACGCCCCGCATGGAAAAGTTCATCGAGTCCCTTCTTCTCGGCTGGCCCGTTCCCAGTATCTTCCTGGTTGTCGAGCCAGATGGACGCTACTTGGTTCTCGATGGTCAGCAGCGACTAACTACCCTTCAGAGTTTTTACAGCGGTAGTCACCCAGACGGTCGGCCCTTCGTGCTGCGCGATGTCTCGGAGCATCTCCACGGTGCCACATTCGAGACGTTGTCAAAGGAAAGCAAGCGCCGGCTAAACAACACATTTATCCAAGCGGTAGTTATCGAACCTGCGGGCGACGAAGGCCGCGACGCCGTCTACCGCCTATTCGGACGGCTCAACAGCGGCGGCGTTTCACTAACTGCTCAGGAGATTCGTGTCGCCCTCTACAGAGGGCCACTAGTTGACTTCATCCGCGAACTAAATCATAATTCGTCCTGGCGCCTCCTATTCGGAGCGGCGCACAAGAAGCTCAAAGATCACGAATTAGTGTTGCGCGCCGTCGCAATGGCAGACGTCATCAGTCAGACTGCAGGAGAATGGGATAATGAGGATATGTGGTTAAACGCATATAAGCCGCCAATGGCTCAGTTCCTTAACAACTTTTTGGAAAGTCATGGTGATCTCGCTGATTTCGACCGCAATGCCCTTTCAAGCGCCTTTAGCACAAGCTGTAAGTTGCTAGTAGATGCCAACGGACGCGACGGCCTGAAGTTTGCGGGAAGACTTAACGCTGCACACATCGACGCAGTCCTTGGTACGTTGATTTTTGCCCACCAGAACGGAATGAAAGTAACCAAGGATCGTGTCAAGGAGACGATCGCGACGCTACGATCCGACGATGCGTACATTGACTGGGTCTCCCGCAGCACGTCTCACCGCGACAGTGTCTACGGCAGACTCAGAACCGCACATAGCGCATTGCTGGGTTAACACATGGCAACCAGTATGATCGCCCATCCGGACGCATATGCCCTTTGGACCAGACTGGAGTCCGAATTTGATCGATATCACGCGGCCATCGCCTACATACCAATTGATCAGACACGTCTTCAGGACGACCTCCGCCGCTATCTATGCCTAAGGTGTGCAGGCTTCCTCGAGAAGCTCGTGCATTTGTGTGTCCACCTCTATCTCGACGAAACGTCGGGGGGACCCGCCCTAGAGTTTGCTAAGTCCTTCTTCTCGAATGCTCCCAATCTCAACGCTGACTCTTTTAGACGAGTTCTGGCCCGATTCGGAGACGAACACGCCGCGGGTTTCGATGCTTTCCTGACGAACCAACGGCGAGATAGCCTCAATGATCTCTCTTCGCTGAGAAATCCTATTGCTCACGGAGACGTCACAGGAGGACGAAAACTCGACCCTGAACCCTATCGACGGTTATGCAAAGAGGTTTATCAGTGGCTGACAAGCGAGTTGCTCTCGCCGACCGGAGTCATAGCTGATTTCCGTGACTCGCCCACTGAATCCAACACTCTTGCCTGACCGCAGAGTGTTCCCATGCCTGTCTTCCGGGAGAAATCCCATCCAACGTGGAGAATTCAGGACTGTTAGGCACTTCCTTCTGCTGCCCACGTGGTCGTGTGGAAATATCCACGGTGCCGGTGCGCACATGTGAATCACTCAACAACACCAACCGGCTGAAATAAGTGTGACACTGGGCGCTGTACCGCCCGGTCCGCGGGCTCGT
The DNA here is from genome assembly GCF_035985125.1 of Arthrobacter sp. CG_A4. Taxonomy (NCBI): domain Bacteria; kingdom Bacillati; phylum Actinomycetota; class Actinomycetes; order Micrococcales; family Micrococcaceae; genus Arthrobacter; species Arthrobacter sp. CG_A4. The sequence goes on from NZ_JAXCID010000017.1 coordinate 38,417, forward strand.
CGTCATCGTGGCGAATTCCGCACCCAACACGCTTGTGTAGTTGTATTTCAGCACGTGGTTTTCACGACACAGAGGCTACGAGACACCGAGTCGGATCTGCGAAGGAGCGTCCGCCCGTAAGCGGATCCCGTCGTGGTAGTTGCGACGCTGGGTGGGACATTGGCGCAACCTCAGCTCGACAAGCTACGCCTCCTGCATGGACGTCGCTGACCAGGGCAAGTATGAAGTATCGGCGACACCGAACGTCCGGAAGTCGACTACTTACCCTGACGCGTCTCGCGGGCGGGGGGCAGATATCTTCGGAAAGTGCCCGTTCGAGTCGGATCAGGGCCTCAAATCACGCCGGGTCCGCAGGGGCCAAAGGTGCCGTGTGGTCGGTCCAAACAGCGCCGTCCCAGTACCGCTGAATATCGCCCTGCGGGTACCAGTCCGCCGGCACACTAACGGGCGGGGGAGGTGGGGGAGCGGTTGCAGGGGCTGTCGTGAGAACAGCGGTGTCCTGGCCAACAGGGTGGGCGCCGTGTTCGGTGGCAGCGTTATTGACCTTGTTCGCGAACTGTCGGGCCTTAGTCTCATCCAGCCCTTTGACCTCCTTCATGATCACCTCGTCCGGGGTGATGATGTTCAGGTAAACCTTGGTGCGGTCCTTTTTCGCGATGGCGCCGACAACGGCTCCCGTGGAGCCGAAGGTCATGGCGCCAGCAACAACGCGGGGTGCCGTGACACGGGCACTGATGGCAGCGCCGGTTTCCACATGCGCCTCACATTCAGCAACCGGCCATTCCTTGGGAAAGCCGAACATTGTCGGCTGCCTTTTGAGGACACCGGCCTTGAGGATCAGGTCTTGGAACTGAACAGTCGTGCCAGCCTTAAGGATCTGGCCGATTTCCGACACAGTGACCTGCCGATCGATCTGGTCAGGTTCGGCAGACTCCGGCGGGGTCACATATTCCGCAGTCTGGACTCGTTCCCGCAGCGCGGAGTTGAAGGCTTCCGCTTCCTTCTTGGCAGTCAAACGCGAGCTGTAGGTGTCGAGGAGCGCGTTGACTTTCGCTTGGCCCTCCCTCAAGACGAGGCGCAGATAGCCTTCCTTGAACGTCTTCGGCACCTGGAAATCGATTTCGAGAATGTGCTCGTAGGGGATCACCCTAGGCGAGACTGCCGCTTCTCCGGCAAGGCCATCGCCCCGAATTCCATGATGACCGCGGTGTCCGTGAGACGGACCATTCCGTCGGCGGTAGTTATCTGCATATCGGAATCCTAATAGCTGAACGCGCAACTCTGGGGCATTGAGTCCTCGGGAAGACTTCCTGCGGCTCCGCACACATGGGCTGTCCCGTTCAGGTCCGGCCTTCACCCGGGAGGATCTGGATGGTCCCGTTTTCGGCGAGCGTTGCATGTCGTGAATGAGATCGCGGCCCTTGACTCCTGTGCTCCGCGAACGGACCGGTGGAGGGAATTGGTGGCCAGCCGGCCAGATACAGTAATGGACTTGATTGCCCGTAAGACGGTCCGCTGCCGGGCCGATCTGCTCGGCGTCACAGACGTGCGCGGTCCTAATCGTCGTGATGACCGTTTGGCTATGCCCGCTTGGCCCGCCCGGTGAAAATGCAGGGAAGGGTGGCTTATCTGAAACATGATTCCATGTCCCGAAAACCCTAGGGGTACGAGGCGTCTAGCCGACCCGGCGACCGCTGCGGCGGCAATGCTCTCATTTTCACGGAATGGTGTGGGTTCGTCCGCGGTCGGGGATTCCCGTAACTTTGTCTCGAAACCCTCTGATTGAATCGGTGTATTCACCCTTAGTTTTACGGGACACATCGGAGCAGCTCCGCACCGGCTGCAATAAATTCACAGGGTCTCAGCTATTTTGGATCCGATTTCCGACATTCGTGCTCTTTACGTAGAGGAAGCAGAACCAGGCCTTGTGAAAAGAGACAAGAGGCTGCCGGAGACGCCGACGGACCACTACGCACAGTTCATCGAGCAGCTGGATGCCGCCTTGCAGAACCTCCCCGCAAGTCACGAATCACTGAACATGACGCTATGGGGCCGGGAACGTTCTCTTAGTGCGTCTCGACGACGTTGAAATCGCTAACGCTTGCAGCGCTTCGGTCCCCAAGAATCCGGCGACATCAATGGAGCCATCGGCCGAAACACGAACGTCGATTCTGTTGGTTACCATCTCGGGCTTGTATGCTGCGTAGCGCTCCGTCAGGTGAATGAAACGCTGGTTGCTCGAACCCACTAGCGCCCGTGCAGTCTCAGGACTTTGCGCGAGATATGGCCCGTCTACCAACAGGTCGGACGCCGCGAGCAGGGCGCGCGCATCCGGGTCTCGGTTCTTCAATGACTCAAATTCGTAGCCGGTGAAGACAACGACGCCAAGTCCTCGGGCTTGGGCAGCCTTGGCCAAGGCTGCGCCCGCATGTGCTTGATCGAACGGTTCCCCGCCAATGAACGTGAGCCCTTCTACTCCCGCCGCAACGGCGTCACTTACGAGCGTGTCGACAGAAACCAGGCTTCCGCCGCGTTTCGAAAACAGCTGAGGGTTGATGCAACCTATGCACTCGATGCTGCACCCCTGAAACCAGACGGCCGACCGCAAACCTGGACCTTCGGCGGTAGTGCCGTGGAGAACCCGTCCTATGCGGAGGGCGGTGGCAGTCACAGGTCGAGTCGGCGAGACGACGAGTGTCCGCGGACCGCCGGAGGTTCTGTGGTCGGAGAGTTGCCGACCCCGAACACGAGCTGACCTCGCAGCGGAATCAGCAGGTGCGGTTGCACTCCTGCCTTGGAAACGAGTTGCTCGAATGAGCTGAATGGTCCTGAATTCTGTCTGGCCTGCACTATCCGCTGTGCGATGTCGTGCCCTACACCCCGTAACTGGGTCAGGTCTTGGACCGAAGCCGAATTTACGTCCAGTGGTCGTGGTCCGCCAGAGGACCCCTCAAGCCCGAAGGACTGTGCAGTCGTCGACGTTTGACTCGTTGCCGCGGCTGCGGAGAGGGCAGCGGTCGCTGCGTTCGGGTCGAAACCGTCGACCGGAGAATTCTTTACCGAGGCGGGCGCGGACACCGTCTGCGCATACCACTTAGAGTCATTCGAATGTGCCTTCCAAATCAGCCATTTCCTGTTCATGACGAACGTGAGAACCACGCCTCCAATGAATGAAATGCCGGATATCCAGCCCCATATATCGCTCGCCAAGGTATGGACCGGCGCCTCTTTGGTTCCGGTGTTGACAGATGATGTGGCAATCAGCGCAAGACCAATGACACCGAACCCGATGCCCAACTGGATCCACAGCTTGTTCTTTGCCTTGATTCCGCGAATAAGGAAGCCAACGCTGGTCAGCAACCCGAATGAGAGAATGCTCCAAAGAACACCCGCGCTGTTTCGCAGTCGCCAAGTCCGCGAACAAAGTTTTTCTTCAGGCGTCATTGTCCACTCTCATTCATAATGGTTTGCTGGAAACCGGTTTGTTGGATGCGAGTCAATTGAAAATACTCCGGCGTCAGCTTCGAGTCCACAATCTCCGTTTGAGGCAACAACGCCTGGATCGTCGCCAGCTCGTCCATGCAACTCGGGCCGGGTTGGCCGCCTGACTCGGCGGTAATAGAACCGGAAGCGGAAACAGTTATCGTTATCTTCTTCATTTTCAGGCCTGTTCGAATACGAGTTGCACGTCGCCGTTGCTACTGGTCTGCGTGATGAGAGTCAGCCCCATCTCTGCGGCTCGAGTGCGCAATGAATCTACGGTCCTCTGCTGCAGCAGGCCCCCCACGGACGTATCCAGTGCGGCCAGCATTGCTGTGGTCGCCTCGTCGGAACCGTCGACCCGACCGAGGAATACGTCCCCCACGAGCTGAAATGTTACTCGTCCGTACGGAGAATGGCCGGTAATTCTGCCGTCTCCCATACTGAGATGCGTCGCCCCAGTGGCAATCAGAGCGTCATGAAGTAGTTGCTGATCCTTTATTCGGGTGGTCTTACATTTTTCACATAGGTCCGTGCTTCGCGCTTGTCGAATCGCCGCTATGGCAGCGATTCCAATGGGGATGAGAAGGACTTCCAGGCTCATCGTTGGCTCCTAGAAATCAATCTGCCGGCCGCCGCGCCACGACGTAACGTCGTCGGCAGAAGTCGAACCACTGGTGGAATATTCTTCACGTGCGCTGATCGATGTGGCAGCTACGGCTCGTTTCGAGGCCCATCCCCGGACGGCGTTGATCTGCTCCGCTTGCGTAACGGACAGGGGCACTGTGTTAGAGATAGCCCGGTGCAAGTCTTTATCGTTCAGCCTGCGTCGTTCGGAGAATGCCTCGAAACATGCGCTGATCACGGCCTCTGCGATCTCCGCCCCAGAGAATCCCTCACTCTTTTGAGCAAGCGCGTTCAAGGAACCTGAATCTATTTCAAAATCGCCCGAAGCCTCCGACGAACCTGTCAGACGCTTCTCGAGCTGAATCTTCCAGATGTGGGTGCGCTCATCGCTAGTCGGGAGATCCACAAAGAATATTTCATCGAAGCGGCCCTTGCGAAGGAATTCTGGCGGCAGAGCATCAATCTTGTTAGCCGTCGCGATGACGAACACCGGATTTTTCTTTTCCTGCATCCAAGTCAGGAAGGTACCAAAGACCCGTTGACTGGTGCCGGAGTCTCCTCCGCCGGAAGCCCCGAACCCCTTCTCAATCTCGTCGATCCACAAGATGGAAGGCGAAACGGCCTCCGCGAGCTTTAGGGCGCCTCTCATATTTTGTTCGCTGGAGCCCACGAGGCCCGAAAACACTCGACCAACATCTAGCCTCAGTAGCGGTAACCCCCAGAGAGTAGCCATGCACGTCGCGGTCAGGCTCTTTCCGCATCCGGGGATCCCGGTTATCAGGACGCCTTTCGGAGCAGGTATCGACCACCTCTGCGCTTCTGGAAGCCACGATCCATTTCTCTTTTCGAGCCACTTCTTCAAATTCTCAAGGCCACCAACATCTGCCATCGTGCCTGTCGGAGAGATGAACTCCAGCAAACCGGATTTTCTGATCGTCTGGCGCTTTTCATCCAGCACCATAGCGATGTCAGACGCGTCCAAGCGGCGATCGGAGGCAATAGCTCGTGCAAAAGCGTTTTCGGCTTCGCCCAGCGTCAATCCCTGGGCGGCTTGTATCAGGCGCTGCCGTTCGTCAGGGCTGAGATCTACCACTATCGACGACGCATTGGCGTTGACGATGTCGTTTAACACCGTTTCAATCTCGTCAGCACCGGGCAAGGGCAGATCGACGACAGTGACTTCCTTTTCCAGATCGACCGGAAGAGTCATCCCCGGCGAAACCATGATCAAGGTATGAGGAATCTCGCCAGTTCTGAAAGCCGTGGCCGCATCAAGAACGGCTCGAACCATTGCAGGCTCTGCCGGGCGCCCCTGTGATCCTAAGTAATGGTGAAGGTCAAAGAAAACAAATATGGTCGGCTCTGAAGCCGTCACTGCTTCAGCAAGCGCTACATCAGGGGCTGTTGCTTTTCCCGACTGGCCCGGAGCGTGGAGACCTTTAGAAACCGTGTAGACGAGAACGCGTCGGGAACGCCTCAGCTGTGGCCCAGATGCAACAGCTTCAGCCGCTGTAACAACCCGATCCCCTTCGTGTGTTTCGACCATGAGCACGGGGTGCCGCGCCCGAATCAGGTCAATCAACGTTTCGCCAAACGTCAGTGGCTTCTTGATATCCAAAGTCTTGTCCCCTTATACATATCCGACCTCGACGAAGTGTATCCCAGCGTGTCTCCGCGAATGCCTTTCCGCCGAGGCCGTCCTCCAGGTTTGACGTCGGCCAACCCGGCGCCAGCCCGGACCTCGGCGGCATCGACATCGATACATACGGCGGAGCCCTCGCCTGGGATGCGGCAGCCCAAGGCTGACAGCCCAGCGTCCCAGATAGCCGAAGCCAGGGCGGGCCCGTCGCCGTTTACGAAACGCAACGCGATCCCCCACCCACCCCTTAGTGTTGATCCTGCACCCAACGAAACCGTTTACGTAAACCGTTTGCGCAACTTCAGCGCGAGCCGTTCACGCAACCCCCAGCACACCCTCAGGGAGGAGGAACAGTGGTCACCATCCGCGATGTCGCCAAGCACGCCGGCGTCTCTCCGGCCACCGTCTCCCGGGTTGTCAACGGGCTCGTCGGCTACTCGGACGAGACCCGGGAACGCGTCGAAACCGCGGTCAAGAGCCTTAGTTACGAAACGGACCACCTCGCCCGGGGCCTCAAGACTCGGCAGACGTCCGTGATGGGGCTGCTCGCCCCGATGGTGTCCGATGCCCTGGCCTCCCAGGTCATGCAGGGTGTGGAGGAGGAAGCCCAGGAGCGCGGCTACGCCGTGATGCTCGGCCGCACCGGGGCCAAGTCCGCCTACATCGCCGGTTACCTGCGGACCCTGCGGACCTACCGGGCCGCCGGCGTCATCCTCATCTCCGCGGTGATCACGCCGGAGACCCGTCAGCTGCTGGGGCCCAACGTCCCCATCATCTCCGTCGCCATCAGCGACAAGTCCGGCTCCCCCAGCGTGGCCATCGACGACGAGCAGGCAGCCTACGACGCGACCCGTCACCTGCTGCGGCTCGGCCACCGCCGCATCGGCCTGCTCACTGGCGATCCTGCGTCGATCTACGTCGCCCGGCCCCGCCAGCGCGGCTACCTCCGCGCCATGACCGAAGCCGGCTGCACCCCGGTCGCCGCGACCGGCAGCTTCTTCTACGAAAGCGGCGCCGCCGGCGTCGACGAGCTGCTGCGGCAGGAACCCGGCCTCACCGCCATCTTCGCGATGAGCGACGAGATGGGCGCCGCCGTCGTCAATGAACTGCAGCGTCGCGGACTCCGGGTGCCGGAAGACGTCTCCGTCCTGGGCTTCGACAACACCTCCACCTCCCTGCACGTGAACCCGCCGCTGAGCACCATGGCCCAGCCGCTCGAGGAGATGGGGCGGATGGCCGTGAAGAAGCTGCTCCGCTCCCGCGACCTGGCGCCGAAGATCATGCCGCACCGGCTGATCGAGCGCGGCTCCACCGCGCCGCCGCATCAAACGGCGCCCGCCCCGCCCGGCACCCCAGAACACACCAGCTAAGTCCGCACAAACCAACGGCACCAGCCGGCACTCCCCCGTGCCACAAACCAGCCCCCGCCGCAGTTCCGCAGGCACCAGACCACTCGCACCACCCACCCCGCACCACCCCAGAAAACAAGGAGCAATACATGAGGCAGCGCCGCCGCACCTGGCAGACACTTCTCGCCACCACCGCATCCCTGACCGTCGCCGCCGTCGCCCTCACGGGCTGCGGCGGGACCGCCCCGGAAGCGAAGAGCACCCCGAAGGCCACCGCGGCGTCCTTTGAGGGCAAGGGCCCCATCAACTACGTCTCCAACCGGGACGCCTCCGGTGCCGCGAACAAAACCATCGACGAATGGAACGCCGCCCACCCGGAGGAGAAAGTCACGTTCATTGAACTGCCCGACTCCGCGGACCAGCAGCGCCAGCAGCTCATCCAGAACGCGCAGATCAAGTCGGACACCTTCAGCGTGCTGAACCTGGACGTCGTCTGGACCACCGAGTTCGCCGCTAACAAATGGATTCTGCCGCTGCCCGCGGACGCCATCCCCACCGACAAGATGATCCCCGCCACGGTCAACGCCGCGAAATACCGGGACACGCTCTTCGGCGCGCCGTACTACACCGACGGCGCCCTGTTCTACTTCCGCTCGGACCTGCTCAAGGCCGCCGGCATCGCCGCCCCGCCCAAGACCTGGGACGAAATGAAGACCGCCTGCAAGTCCATCCTGGCGCTCCCCGAAGCCGCCGGCATGTCCTGCTACACCGGCCAGTTCGACAAGAACGAGGCCCTCACGGTCAACTTCTCCGAGGCCGTGACCTCGGCCGGCGGCACCGTGGTGGACGCCGACGGCAAGCCCACCGTCAACACCGCCGAGGCGAAGAAGGGCCTGAACCTGCTGGTGGACGGCTTCAAGGAGGGGCTCTTCCCCTCCGACGCCATCACCTACCTCGAAGAGCAGGGCCGCCGCGCGTTCCAGGACGGCAAGCTGGTCTTCATGCGCAATTGGCCCTTCCTGCACGCCTCCCTCAGCGCCACTGACGGCTCCAGCAAGGTGAACGGCAAGTTCGACATCACCTCCATTCCCGGCACCGACGGCCCCGGCGTCTCCACCCTGGGCGGCCGCAGCTTGGCCATCTCCCCGTTCACCCCGAACAAGGCCTCGGCTCTGGAGTTCGTCAAGTTCTTCACCAGCGAGGAGCAGGCCCAGAAGCGCCTCGCCCTGTCCTCCCGCGCCCCCGTCTACGCCTCCCTGTTCGCGGATCCCGCCGTCGTCGCCAAGCGCCCGTTCTTCCCCACGCTGCTGACCTCGCTGAACAACGCCCAGCCGCGCCCCAAGGTGGTCCAGTACGGCGCCACCACCAAGGCGATCCAGGAAGAGGCCTACGCGGCCATCACCGGCAAGAAGGACACGAACACGGCCCTGAACGACATGCAGGCCAAGCTCACCGAGCTGGCCAAGTAACTCAGCCCGCAGTTCAGACTCCACGCCTGGCCGGCCAGTCCACCCCGGCCGGCCAGGCACGCTGCAACTCCAGTTAGGTACCCAGTATGACGACGACGACCGTCCCGCCCGCCGGCGCGCAGCCGGCCCCCGATACCCGGCCCACCCGGCCCCGGAAGCGCGCGCAACGCACCGCCGGCGAAGGCCGAATGGCCGCGATGCTGCTCTCCCCCACCCTCCTGGTGCTGGCCCTGGTGATTGTGTACCCGCTGCTATCCGCGGTGCACCAGTCCCTCTACCGCGCCGAATCCGGCCTGGACGCGGACGGCTTCGTGTCCGACGTGGATGCCTTCGTTGGCCTGGCCAACTACGCCGACCTCTTCGTCGGCGAATCCGGCCGGCGCTTCCTCAACGCCTTTTCGAACACCACCTTCTTCACCGTCACCACGGTCTTCTTCGAGACAATCCTGGGCCTCTGCCTGGCCCTGGCCATGAACCGCGCCTTCCGCGGCCGGTCCTTCCTGCGCGCCAGCATCCTGGTCCCGTGGGCCGTCCCTACCGCCGTCTCCGGCCTGCTGTGGCGCTGGATCTTCCAGTCCGACGGCATCGCGAACACCATGCTGGGCAGTGAAATCCTCTGGACCGCCGAAGGCGACGCATCCAAGCTCGCCGTGATCGTGGCCGAGGTCTGGAAGACCGCCCCGTTCATCGGCCTGCTGGTCCTCGCCGGGATGCAGGTCATCCCGGGCGAAATCTACGAGGCGGCCAAGATCGACGGGGCCGGCTGGTGGCGCCAGCTCGGCTCCATCACGCTCCCGCTGGTCAAGCCCACCCTCCTGGTGGCCGTGCTGTTCCGGATGCTCGATGCCCTGCGGATGTTCGACCTGCCATTCGTGCTGATCGGCCCCGGCAAGGAATCGGTGGAAACCCTCTCCATGCTGGCGTGGGACGAATCCAACCAGCTCCGCTACGGCTCCGCCTCCGCGTTCGCCGTCATGCTCTTCCTGTACGTCGCCGTCGTCGCGATCGTCTTCGTAAAGGTGCTCGGCGCCGACGTCACCGGCGCCAAGGAACTGAAACTGCTCTCGAAGAAGTCCCGCACCATCAAGAAGGCCGAGGCCGCCCGATGACCATCTCCGACCTCCGCAACGCCGCCGCCGATTCCGGCGCCACCGGCGCCGGCGCGCCCGACGCGAGTGCCGCCGTCGTCCACGGAAAGCCCAAAGCCAAGCGCACCTGGCGCTCGTACAGCGTATACGCCGTTCTGGCCCTGATCTTCGCCTACTGCCTGGCCCCGTTCTACTGGATGCTGGTCTCCAGCCTCCGCCGCACCGCGGACATCTTCGACAACACCCTGCTGCCGGCCCCGTTCTCGCTGGAGAACTACGCCAAGGTGTTCGACGGCTCCACGATGTTCGGCCAGGCCCTGCTGAACTCCCTGATCGTCGCCGGCACCACCACAACGTTCGCCCTGGTGCTGGGCGTGTTCGCCGCCTACGCGATCTCCCGGCTGAACTTCCGCTTCAAGTCGGTGATCCTCGGCGTCATCATCGCGACGTCGATGTTCCCCGGCATCTCCGTGGTGGTGCCGTTGCTGCGGCTCTTCACGGACATCGGCTGGATCAACACGTACCAGGCGATGATCGTGCCGAACCTGTCCTTCGCGATCCCGCTGGCGGTCTGGAACCTCACCACGTTTATGAAGGCCCTGCCGTTCGACCTCGAGGAGGCCGCCATGATCGACGGCTGCACCAAGTGGCAGGCGTTCCGCCGGGTGCTGTTGCCGCTCGCCGCGCCGGGCGTCTTCACCACCGCGATCCTGACCTTCATCCACAGCTGGAACGAATTCATCATCGCGCTGTCCATGGTCAACGACCCCAAGGTCCAGACCGCCACGGTGGCGATCTCCAAGTTCACCGGCGCCACCGAATTCCAGGCGCCTTTCGGCGAGCAGATGGCCGCCGGCGTGATCGTCACCGTCCCGCTGGTGATCATGGTGCTGATCTTCCAGCGCCGGATCGTCGAAGGCCTCACCGCGGGCGCCAGCAAATGAGCCCTGTTGAGGACACCAGTTTCACGCCGGACGTGAACTGGTGGCAGTCCGCCGTCATCTACCAGGTCTATCCGCGCTCCTTTGCCGACGGCGACGGCGACGGCGTGGGCGACCTCGCCGGGCTCACCGCCCGGCTGCCGTACATCGCCGCGCTCGGCGTGGACGGCATCTGGATGACCCCGTTCCAGCCCTCCCCGCAGGTGGACCAGGGCTACGACGTGTCCGACTACTGCGGCGTGGACCCGCTGTTCGGCACCATGGAGCAGTTCGATTCGCTCCTGGAGCTCGCGCACTCGCTGGGCCTGCGCGTCCTGCTCGACGTCGTCCCCAACCACTGCTCGTCCGAGCACCCGCTGTTCCAGGCGGCTTTGGCGGCCGGCCCGGGCGCGCCGGAACGGGACATGTTCCACTTTGTCCCGGGTCCGGTGGACATGCCCGACGACGGCGGGTCGGGTTCCGGTGTTGCTGGCGGTGCTGGCGGCCCTACTGGTCGCAGCGTGCCGCCGAACAACTGGCAGAGCGTGTTCGGCGGCCGCGCCTGGAGCCGCGCCAACCCTGACTCCGAGACAGACACAGACTGGTACCTGCACCTCTTTTCCCCCGAGCAGCCGGACTGGAACTGGCGCAACCCGTGCGTCGGCGATTACTTCGACGGCGTGCTGCGCTTCTGGTTCGACAAGGGCGTGGACGGCCTCCGGATCGACGTCGCGCATGCCCTCTTCAAGGCTGACGGCCTGCCCGACTCGCCCTCCACCGGCGCCGTGGTGGACGGGCTGCGCTCCAACCCGCAGGTCTCGGACCAGGAGGAAGTCCACGAGGTCTACCGCCGCTGGCGCATCCTCGCCGAGAAGTACCAGCCGCACCGCCTGCTGGTGGGCGAGGTCAATCTGGAACCGGCCCGCGCCGCCCGCTACACCCGCGCGGACGAGATGCACCAGGTCTTCGCCTTCGCCTTCGTGAAACTCGGCTGGGACCCCGCGGCCTGGGCCGCCGTCGGGAACGAACTCGAAACCGCGCGCCTGCTGCACGGCGCTGCACCGACATGGGCGCTGGAGAACCACGACATCGTCCGGTCCGTGACGCGGTTCGGCGGCGGCAAGCTCGGCAGCGTCCGTGCCCGGGCGGCGCTGGTGGCACTGCTGGGACTGCCCGGCCCGGCCTACCTCTACCAGGGGCAGGAGCTCGGGCTGCCCGAGGTGGACGTGCCGCTCGACTCCCGGGTGGATCCGATGTGGGCCCGCGGTGGCGTCTGCCGCGACGGCGCCCGGGTCCCGCTGCCGTGGACCGCGGATCCGGCGCTGAGCCACGGGTTCTCGCTGACTGAAACAGCAGCTGAACCCTGGCTCCCGCAACCCGCGGACTGGGGCGTGCACGCGATCGAGCGCCAGGAGCAGAACCCGAAGTCCAGCCTGCAACTGGTGATCTGCGCGCTCAAGCTGCGTCGCCAGCTATGGGAACAGGGCATCTTCACCGCGAACGACGGCGGCGCCTGGCGCGTCGAGGCCGGGAACCTGCTGATCTGCGAGCGCGGGCCGCGGTTCGTCGTCGCCGTCGCAATGGGCACCGAGCCAGCTCAGCTGCCGCCCGGAACGTTGCTGCTCAGCGCCGCGCCGCTGGCGGAGGACGGCTGGCTGCAGCCGAACAACGCCGCCTGGGTGCTGCGAGACTGAGCCGACCGGCCACACGAAAAAGTGGCCGTCCGCGCTTCCTAATAGGAACACCCGTTGCCCTATCACTTGTAGCTGCTCTCAGCGCTCAGAACACCCATAACTGATAGCGCACGGGGAACGTGGACGGCTGTTTCGCGTCCCGCTTGGTACGCACCGACGTCGCACGGGATCACCGGCTTTCCGTGCAACCCGGGCATCGACGGCGTCCAGTCCAGTCGAAAGATCCGCCCTTCTGAGACCGTAAGTGGACGCGCTGAATCAGCTGCTCCCCGAGCGCCGACTCAGGGGTTATGATTCAGCTGATAGCCAGCGAGCGTTCAGATAATGCTCAGCAATTCTCATCCGAACGGTCAGAATTCACTGCCTGCCCAAGTCACGTAGCCAGGTGCGCATATGGCGTTTTGCAAGGAGGCACGACCCCGTGAAGAACCCCTCATCGGATGGCTCGTCCCAGTGAAGTCCTCCGACGTGTAGTCGATAACGCGCTCCGCGCCGAGCGAGGTGACCAGCCCCCTGTTGGCGTCACTGGTGACACCCGTTACGCGGGCACCGAGCTCTTTCGCCAGCTGCACCATCGCCGTTCCGACGGCACCGGCTGCGCCGTTGACGAGAACGCTGTCGCCCGGCTTCATGGTGACCTGGTTCAGGTAGCCTCGGGCGGTGATGCCGCCGAAAACGAGGGTGACAGCCTGCTCGAACGGCATGCTGGTGGGCACGAGGGCGACAGCGCCGTCCTAGGCCGCACACACGTACTCGGCGTGGCCGCCGAATGCACCGCCGAGCATGGCAATCACATGGTCCCCGGGTGCGAACGCCGTGACCTCCGAGCCCACAGACTCAACGACGCCGACGACATCCATTCCGAGGATCTTGCGGCTCGGCCTGAACAGGCCGATACCGAGAGCGGCGAGAAGCCCGAGTCCGCTGGGGATGTTTCGACTGCGAGCGCGGTGGTCGGCAGCGCTGACGGTGCTCGCGTGCACCTTGATGAGCACCTGGCCGGCCTTGGGGGTGGGTTTGCGGGTCGATTCGAGCATGACGACCTCTGGTGGGCCGAACCCGCGGTACACGGCTGCCGTCGTGCGCTGACCGAGCGCGGGAGCGGTGGCCAACTGTTGTGAGTTCATTTTGTCTCCTCGAGAAGAGTGATGGTGGTTGATGAAACGAGTGCGGGCCCCGCCCCGACAGGGCGGAGAGTGCGGGAGCGGATGCGGAGCAGGCGTGCCCTGTGCCGGATGACGGACTCGGCTACCGTGAGATTGATCGCCCACGCTGTGCCCATGAGCACGGCCCGGGTTGAGGGTTCGGTCGGGCCGACGAAGCCGATCCAGAGTGCCAGCACAACGGCCTGGGTTCCGGCTGCAACGCCAAGTGCGTAGGCGCGCGTCATCCAGGCACCGTGCCGAATGAAGTCCCGGCGCAAAATCGCCAGCAGCCCGAGCACGATGCTCGCCGCCATCGCGGAGCCGAAGACGAGCCGAATGACGAGCAGAAGCGTGCCGTCGCCGTTGGGGAAGGAATAGAAGACCGCCATCCACAATCCGGAGACCGCAGCGAACAGACCTGCGGGGACGAGAACGCGTCCGGCGATTCGGTGCCAACTACTCCCCCTGCGGCGAAGCGAAGGGACGAATTGGAAGGCTCCCAGGAAGGCGTAGACGGTGGCGCTCACTATATGGACCGCGACGGGTATCGGTGAATCGAGGAACCGGATGTTTTGCTCGGTGGCACTGGCTCCACCGGTCAGTTCTGTGAGGCGCGCTGCTCCGGCGATCACGGGGATGAGGCTGAGCAGGATGAGCCCGGTGGGTGCGAGCCACTGCCCTCGGGGACGTCTTGGCGCCGGGATGCCGGCGCAGATGGTGCTCATGGTGCTGTTCTCCTCACGGTTTTGACTTGCGGGGACGTTGGGGCTTGGGACGTTGGGGCTTGGGGCTTGTGCTGAGCACCTTCACCGAGATCAAGGTGACCCCCAGATCGCCTACTCGCCTCAGCAGTCCATGCAGGGCAGCTTGATCGATGACTGGCCCAGTGAGGATCGTGTTTCCACCGCTATCGTTGATCAGAGTGAAACCCTCGAACCAGTCACTCCATCTCTGATCAAGCTGCCCTTCGAAACGAATTTCGTAGTGATTGCCGTCAATTGAGGTATTTCCTTGTGGTGAAGTCATGGGCTGGTCCCCGCCCTTTTCCGAGGAGTCGCGGTCGAGTTTCAGGCCGCGGCAGCCTGATCGACAGTGGACTCGTCCTTAACGGCGAGCGGGAGTGAGTTGGTCTTTCGCTGATCCGACCACAGTGAGTAGCCCAACCAGATCAGAGCCAGCCCCATCGGGATGGCGGCCGCTCGGTCAAGCGGGTGCGCAAGCAGTGCGCCAGCGACCGGCGTCAGCGCGGCGGCGACGATCAGTAGGATGCCCGCTCCGCGGGCCAGAACCCGCGCACGGATGATCGCGATACCGAACAGCAGTGCGCCAATGACATAGAGCGCGCTTCCCGCCAACGGCAGTGCGGCGAGCGGCCCGAGGTCCGTCACTGCGGGGACTCGGCCGAAGAGCCCGACGAGGTCTACGGCGAGCTGCGGCGCGCTTGTCGCGATGAGTGGTGCGATGAAGACTTCCACGAAGTTGAATGCCGACTGAAGGATGAAGAAGAACCCGAACATTAGGTAACCGATGAGGCCGAGTACCCCCAGCTGCCGAACCTGACGTAGGTAGAGGCCGGTGACGCCGAGCAAGGCGAGCACGGCCTCACCGAAGCTGAGAATGTGCACGGTCATCCAGGATTGACTCGCGAGTGAGGCGACCACGTCGGCCGGGTGGATGAACTGGATGACGATGTAGATCAGTCCCGCGACAGCGGCGGCGATGGCAGCGGTGCGGGTGAGCGTGGAAGTGGTGACTCGCATTGTGGTTCTCCGATGTTGTGAGTTGCCTCAGACCGTTGCCTAAGAACAACCCGAATCTACGAAGCCATGTGGTGACGCGGCATCACCACATTGGGTGATCACATGGTGATTGTTTCGGATGCCGGTCTAGATCAAGCCCAGCGCTTCAGCACGCCGAACGGCCGCGGGGCGGCTCGTCACATCGAGTTTCAGGAAGATGTGCTTGGTGTGGGTGCGCATGGTGTTCAGTGACACGTAGAGTTCGCGCGCGATCTCTGGACCGGTCAGCTCGGTTGCCAGGAGCCGGAGTACGTGAAGTTCACGCTCGCTCAACATCTCAGGGAGAGGCAGGCCCGGCCGGCCCGTGCCTTCGGTCTGCCGCAGCGCCTGGTTGAGCTGGCGAACATAGTCGGGTCGGACCCCCGCCCCCGCGGCAGCACGAAGCAGCCGCAGCATCGCAGGGCCCTCATCGAGAAAGAGCCGGAAATAGCCTTCGGGTTCCGCCTGCTCGAGAGCGCGCTCCAGCGGTACGAGCGCCCGAGAGAGCTGGTCGTGCGCTTCCAGGGCGAGCGCCTGCAGAACGAGAATCTCATTGACACTACCGAGCCGGCCGCCCGCTTCCGCGGCGTCGAGGAGTCGTGCCAGTAGCCCGTCCACCTCGTGAATCGAGCCGGACTGCGGGTCCACTGCATCCTTCACGATCATCAGTCTTGCCAAGGTGACGTGCCCGAACTCACGCAGGTAGCTGGGTTCGTCCACAGCGGTGAGGCCCTGCTCCCTCACCCAGGCCTGTGCATCGTCTAGGCGTCCCTGCGCAATCCGGACCCGCGCTTTCATTCCTCCGATGGGTCGCGCGTCGGCGAAGAAGCCACGCCGGTAGTGCTGTTCTGCCTCGGTGAGCAAGTCGAACGCGACATCCAATTCACCCTCGGCTTCCCTGACCCTGGCCATCCCGACGAACCACCGGTAGTGATGCTCATGCGAGAAGGCGCCCTCTCCGAGGTCAGACGCCGCGTCCAGATGCTCTCGTGCACCGGCGAGAAGGTTGCGTTCCCGAAGCATTTCACTCATGCCACAATGTAGATCCGCAGTGGGATGCCCACCGTTGCCCCGCTCAATTGCCTCGTGCAGTGCTTCATCGTAGGCATGGTGCGCCTCCCGAAGCCGACCCAGCGGCATCAGCATGTCCGCGATCACCATCGTGGTGCTGAGTGCATCGGTCAGGTTTCCGGCCAAGGCCAAACTGGTCTTGCATACTCCAAATGAACGCACGCCCGCTTCAAGGTCTCCGCTTGCCCAGAATGCGAGCCCCAACAGGCCAGCCGCCGCCCCTCGCCCAAAGTAATCGTCGGGCAGTGCGATATCCGCGGCGCGCTGAGCGTGTTCCCTGACCCCGGCCAGGTCTTCCTGAGCCAAAGCAACCGAGGCACGATAAAGCGCGATCGTCACCGGGAGGCTCCTTAACTCTTCGCCCGGCTCCGAGCCGTGTGCCGGCATTCCAGTCTCGGTGGTGGCGGACAGGAGACGTTCCGCCTCCCTCAACTGGGGCTCGACGGCGGCGATGTCGCCAGCGGCGATTGAGGACCACGCTGAGAAGACGCGCAGCACAGGTCGTTGGTCTATTACGTCGCTGGGAAACTTTGCGAGCCAACTCCGCAGCATCGCGTCCTGTCTGCTCTTGCGGACACTGGGAATGGTTGCCTCCAACACTTTGGCTGCGCGTGGGAAGTCGGAAGCAGCAAACGCATACTTGATGGCCTCTTCAGCCAAATCATTGCGCTCGAACCAGTCGCTGGCGCGACTGTTGAGCTCTGAAATGTGGTCGGTGCCGTCCTTGATCAGTCGTGCGCGGAGCACATCGGCGAAGAGGTGGTGGTACCGGTACCAGCGACGCTCGTCATCCAGCGGAACAAGAAACAGGTTTGCCCGCTCAATCGATGCGAGCATCTCACTACCGCCGTTTTCCCCGGTCACCGCGTCGCAGAGGGGACCGCAGAGACGGTCGAGTAGCGCGGTTTGACTCAGGAACTCGCGGACGTCAAGTGGCGCGCGCTCCAGGACCTCTTCGATCAGGTAGTCGATGACATAACGATTGCTGCCGGTGAAGGCGGTGATGAATCCGGAAATGTCTGTACTTTCTCGCATTGACAGTGCGGCCAGCTGGAGACCGGCGATCCAGCCCTCCGTGCGCCTTTCGAGTGCGGTGACGTCCTCTGGTGAAAGCGACAGGCCCATCGCCTGATTGAGGAACGTGGCAGCTTCATCGGGGGTGAAGCGCAAATCGGCGGCTCTCAACTCTGTCAGCTCGCCCCTGGCGCGAAGTCGCGCCAGGGGAAGTAGCGGGTCTGAGCGGCTCGAGATCATCACGTGCAGTGTGGGCGGCAGGTGGTCGATCAGGAATGCGACAGCATCTCGAATGGATGGCTCCTCAATCAGTTGGAAGTCGTCCAGAACCAGAATTATCTCGTGCCGGCTTCGTGCCACCTCGTTTACGAGGGACGTCATCGTCGCATCGACCGATAGCTGAGAGTTGTGACCGGTCGAATCAATGTCGGGATCGGCCTGATGGAAGGCGGCAGTGAGATAACTGAGAAAGCTGACCGGAAAGTTGTCGCGCTCGTCGAGCGATAACCATGCCACTCGCGCCTCTGGTTTGCGTCGCCGGGTCTCTGCAATCCACTCACTGACGAGAGTCGTTTTGCCGAAGCCGGCGGGGGCTGAGATAAGGGTCAGCTTTCGTCCCGCACGAACTCCCTCGTCCAGTTGTTCAACAAGGCGAAGCCGGGGAACAGCTTGGGCGCGTGGCGATGGTACGAAGAGTTTCGTCGCCACAATCGGCATCGCCATGTGCCCATACTATGCGCGCTGACGACGCTTCGTGGTTACGTCCCGTGGAGTGGATGGTCCTATTGAAGTCAAGCAGCTTCTTGTGCCATAGGAGGTCGGGTTGTGCCGTCGAGCCATGCGCCGTAGGCGATTTCCAAGTTGGTGTTCTGGAGCTGCGCCGCAGGCTGTGGGATCAGGGCGTCTTCACGGCGGACGACGGCGGCGCCTGGCGCGTCGAGGCCGGAAACCTGCTGATCTGCGAGCGCGGGCCGCGGTTCGTCGTCGCCGTCGCAATGGGCACCGAACCGGTGCTACTGCCGGCCGGAACGGTGCTGCTCAGCGCCGCGCCGCTGGCGGAGGACGGCCGGCTGCAGCCGAACAACGCCGCCTGGGTGCTGCGCGGCTGAGTCGACTGGCCATACGAAAAAGGTGGCCGTCCGCGTTTCTAGAGGTGCCGGACGCGCGGCAGTACCGAAGCCGGCGGGCTGCCGTGGTCAACGATGAGCCACCCGACCGTGCGTGGTCGGCGGCCGAACAGGACGTAGACCTGCCCATCCGCTGCCGGGCCGTCGTGAACGCCTTTGTCTACCAGGAGCCCGTTGGCTGCTCCCGGATTCAGGGCCGCTGAAGGTGCCCGCAAGGCCATGGCGCCACGCAGCCTCAGGCGTGCCGCCTCGGCCTGGCACTGCGGATAGCAGTGCTCGTCGCCGAAAAGGAGATTCTCGGAAAGGTCTGGGGTTTCGAAGGTGTCATCGTCGACGTTGACGGCCCAGAGCGCCCGCGACACCCCTGCGAGATCCACTTCCTCGGTGATCCCTTCGTGGCGGAGGAATTCAGCCCAGGCTCCCACGGGGGTGTCAGCAAGGTATTGGACTGGGCCCTGCCCTTGAGCATGCCACCGGGCTTCTGGCTGGTTGTTCGCCTCCCAAAAGAAGGGGTAGCGCGAGTCACATTGTCTATAGGCAATCATGCGGAACGAGGCGAGGTGAGGGCCGCGGCGAGTTGCTTCACTCGTCGAACATCAGCGTCGTCGGGGTCCCAGTCACCTTTCATTATTTCGGCGGGTGCCCGGCCGTCGAGCTGGGCGCGGGGGCGGGCAAACCATCGGCGGATGCCGAAATCGTTGTAGCTGCCTGCGAGATCTGCGGCGATAAGAGTGAGGGTGTGGAGTCTCTGGGCGACGTGGTCCGGAGTGTGTCGCTCTCCTGAGCGGTAGCGGTACATGGATGAGACGGAGGCGCCGACCAGGCCCTCCAAAACGTCGTCGCCGAGAAGGGCTGTCATGCGCGGCCATTCCTGCTCCGGCAACGGTGAACGCTCTATGGCGTTCAGAGCGGAGGTGAGCGCCCTGACGATCGCAGCGGGTTCTGCGTGCTCGGCAACGGCCGCGGCGTCGCGGGCAATTCCCCGACGAGCGAAAGCGCGAAGGGTGGCCACGGCGTTCTCGTAGCCGCTTTCGACGCGCAAGGGCGATCCGACATCCAGGATGTGAGCCCAACTTTGCAGACGAGCGGTTAGCTGCGCTGCCTGGGCTTCGTCGGAGGCAGCCTGAGGGTCGATCGTCGGTACCATGTCACGGTCCTTCGGGGAGGGGACGGAAGTCTGGCCGACTCCGATTGTTCCCTAAGGCCATGTTGGTTTCGCGGAGGGTGGATGTCAATGTTCCACGGGTGTTCCGGCGGAGCTGTGGCTGCCGCAACCCGCGGGCTGGGGCGTGCACGCCGTCGAACGCCAGGGACACCCGTTGCCCTATCACTTGTAGCTGCTCTCAGCGCTCAGAACGCCCACAAGTGATAGCGCAACGGGACAGCGGGCGGGCCGGGCCGCGGGCCGCAAGAATCCATGGGCCGCAGGGCGGCCGGAGACTGTCCTCTCGTGCGTGCAAACCATTCCCGATGAGAAGTGGGAGCACCACCGCTACGCCGTCTGTGATCTGGAGGCGATCGAGGCGGATTCGTCACTTACGGCCCGACGCGCCCCCTGGGATCAATGAGAACGCGCGGCCCACGGAGACCGGCTGCGTCTGGGACTCTCCTGTTACGGGCATGTTGTTTTCCCCTGGGCCCGGCCGTACCGTGAAAGGACGGTCAGCCGAAGCAGGTGCGGGCATGCGGATTTCATCCTGGTCCTCGTTCTGTCTCCTGTTGTGCTTCCTGGCCGCAGGCATCACCGGCGGCGCCGCTTCGGCCGCACCTTCCTATTCGGCCGCGCCGCCCACCGGACCCCCGAATCCCGGGCAGGCCTACGCGGAGCTGGACGACTTCCTGCAGGGACAAATCAAGGCCCTCGGACTTCCGGGCGCCGCTGTCGCCGTCGTGAAGGACGGGGTGCAGGTGCACACCGCCGCCTTTGGCCGCGCCGACGACTCCGGACGGCCGATGACCGCGCAGACGCCGGTACTGCTGGCCTCCACCAGCAAGACCCTCACCGCCATCGCCGTGATGCAGCAGGTTGAGGCCGGCCGGCTGCGGCTGGATGAGCCGGTGCAGACCTACCTGCCCTGGTTCACGCTGGCCGACAGCCGCTCGTCCGCCATCACCGTCCGCCACCTGCTCCACCAGGCCAGCGGCATGGCCTCGAAGGACACCGCCTTCGAAGCCTCCGACGCGCAGGGCCCGGAAGCCCTCGAAGAAGGGGTCCGCGCCCTGGCAGGATCCCCGCTGGCCGGCGAACCGGGTGCGGCCTTCCGGTATGCCAACGCCAACTTCAACGTCCTGGGCCTCCTGGTGCAGACCGTCTCCGGCCAGCCGTTCGGCGCCTACCTGGCGCAGCACATCTTCGGACCCCTGAAGATGGCCAACAGCCATCCGACGCGAGCTGATGCCCGGGCAGGCAACGCGGCTGCAGGCTACTCGCGGTGGTTTAGCGCGTGGTGGCGCCAGACAGATGTCCCCGCTCCCACCACGGGAATGCCGTCCGCCACGATGTACTCGTCGGCCGAGGACCTGAGCCACGAACTGATGGCACTGCTCGACGGCGGCCGGTACGGCGACGCCCGGATCCTCCGGTCCGGGAGCGTGGCAGCGATGTTCGAGCCGCGGGTGCAGGTCAGCGATTCCCAGCGCTACGCCATGGGCTGGTTCGCCCGGCCGTTGGTCGAGTCCACCGATCCCGCAGCACCGCCCGCTCCGGAAGAGACGTTGCCCGTTCTTCTGGAGCACCAGGGGGAATGGGGCAACAGCCACACCTACCTGGCCATGGTTCCCTCCTCCCGGCTGGGCCTCGCCCTGGTCATCAACGCCAATGACACCTCCGCCCCGTCACGGCTGAAGTCGATCGACACCAACCTTCTGCGGATTCTCCAAGGCCAGGCGCCGGTGCCCGCGGTGGTGTTCGAGGACTGGCTGCAGCGCTACAGCTGGGCGGTTGCGCTCGGACTGCTGCTGGCGGAACTGCTGAGCCTGTGGCTGGCGCTCCGGTTCCTGCTGTCCCGGCGACGTGCCCCTGCCGGGAAGCGGCGGACTCTCCTGGTCTGGGCCGCGGCCCTGGCCCTTGACGGGTTTGCGCTGTGGCTGTGCCTCATCTACGCGCCCGCCCGGTTCGACACCCACCTGTTCGTCGTGGTCCGCCAGTTTCCCGACGTCGGCGTCTCGCTGGTTCCGATTCTTGCGCTGGCTATCCTGTGGCCCGTCCCGCGAACAGCGTGGCTGCTCCTGAGGCTGCGGGGGCACGCAGCCCGTCGCGGTTTCGAGGCTGTGCCGCCCATAAGATGAGGCATGGACTTTGAGGGCACGCTGTGGACGGTTTTGGGGGCCGGGCTGATTCTGCTGATGCTCGTTGACGTTTTTAGTACCCTCCTTTACCCGCACGGTACCGGGCCTGTAGGCCGGGCAATCATGCGCGGATTCTGGCTGGTGTCCAGAAAACTGCGCGGCCGGGGCTCCTTCATCGCAGCACCTTTGGCCATGGCCGCCGTCATTGGCACCTGGGCGGCCCTGGCGGCCATCGGCTGGGCACTGCTCTATCTGCCCCATCTGCCGGCCAGTTTTGTGCATGGAGCCGGGGTTCCACAGCAGGGCGACTTCGCCGAAGCGCTCTACATCTCCCTTGTCACTCTTTCCACTGTGGGGTTCGGCGAAATCGTGCCGGCGCATCCGCTGCTCAGGCTGGTGGTGGCCCTCCAGGCCGTCACCGGTTTCGGGTTGCTGACGGCAACGGTCACCTGGATCTTGCAGACGTACCCGGCCCTGAACCGCCGTCGAACCCTTGCCCACCAGCTGAACCTGTTCAGGGAAGCTGCAGGTCCGGCGGGTGTATTGTCGCTGGATCCCAGGCACGCTGCCCGACTGTTGGAATCAATGGCCGGGAACGTAGCTTCGGTGAGCATTGATCTGCTTGCGTTCCATGAAACCTATTACTTCCGTGAAGTCGAGCAGCGCGGCTCCTTGCCGGCCACGGTGGCCTACGCCCAGGAGCTGGCATCCCAGGCCCAGCGCAGCGAGAGCCCGGAACTCCAGTTCGCCGGACGGATGCTCCACGCGGCGCTGGACGCACTCGCGGAGATCCTTCGCGGCAATTTCGGCCATTCAGGAACCACATCCTCTGATGTGTTCGACAGCTACGAGCTGCACCACCGACACCTGCGGCGCGGGGAACCGGACACAAACTAACGTCACGGCTGTTGCTGGTTCATGAGACCGGGGGCGCTGGCGCTACTCCCGCTGGCCGAGGACGGAAGGCTACAACCGATCAATGCTGCCGGGGTGTTGCGGACTGTGGCAATCGAGTGATTGCGGACGGCCCAATGGCGGGGACCTACGCAGACTTGAGCCATGCCTGGAGTGCTTGGCGGACTACTTCACTGCGCGATGAATGCTCTTGCTCCGCACGCTTGGAGAGTGCGGCGTTGAGGTCCGGGTCCAACCGGATTGCGGCCACCTGGGAAATTTCCGCTCCGATCCGGGGACGGCCGCGTTTCTTGAGGGCTGCCACATCGTAGCCGGCCACGGCTTCGTCAGCCCACTGGGCTATCTGCCGCTCAGTGACCGGTTGACCGTTCATTGTTTCATTTTCCTTCATAGCCTTCTCTCCTCTCAAGTAGTAAGTCCGAGTATTTGGCGCGTGCTTTCATTGCGTGGATGACCAGCTCCCTCCCGCTGTCGAAAGTCAGGACCACGGTCTCCAACAGTTGGCCTGCAGCGCTGAAACCCAAACGGAGTTGCCGTCCCGGGTTTTCCTCGTCCAAGTCAACAGCGACCATGTACTTGGTTGCCGCCAGGAGCGCACCTTCGGCCCTCACCCCATGCTTGGGCCCGCTGTTATCTACCACCACGCAAGTTTCGTATTACGAAAAATCTACTCCCGTGCCTGTTCTTGGCGCATGAACCGCCCGTCTTGTCACACCGGCCCAGTAGTCTGCGTTCACGAGCTTGGCGAGTTCAACGGGGGCTGACATGACGGACCTGATCCACAAGGCAATCGACAGGACGGCCCCCGGGCCTGCGGCGGCTGCCTCGGTCCCTGCCTCGTTCCCGCCGGACGACGCCGACTGGCCGGAACCGCCGTCAGGTAGCGGCAAGGTGACCGACGACGCCGTCGTGGACTACCTGCGCCGGCTGCGCCAATACGACTTACTCACTGCGGAGCAGGAAATGGAACTGGGGCAAGAAATCGAGGCAGGGCTTTTCGCGGAACACCTCCTGGCGGACGGAACATCGCGGCCCAGCCAGGACATAAGCGAGCTTCGGACCATCGTCCTGCTGGGCCAGCGTGCGGCCGACGCGCTGCTCCTCGCCAACCTCCGGCTCGTTGTGTCGATCGCCAAGCACTACACCCAGTGGGGCCTCGACTTTCTGGACCTGATCCAGGAAGGGAATCTGGGACTGCACAGGGCCGTCTGCAGGTTCGACTTCAGCAAGGGCTTCAAATTCTCCACCCTCGCCACGTTGTGCATCCGGCAGACCATCATGCGGGCGCTGGCTGATCAGGCCCGTCTTATCCGGCTGCCGGTAAACGTCGTCGAGCAGGTGAAAAAACTCCGGTCAGCACAACGGACAGCTGCAATTGCCGGGGCCGTTTTCAGCCGGGAAGATCTGTGCCGGCTGACGGACACTTCGATCGGAAAGGTCGAATATCTACTGACGTTGGACCAGCCGATCTCCTCGCTGGACAGCCAAGTGCCCGACGGAAAAGGCGGAACCGAAGCGCTGGCCGAACAACTGGTGGACCCTGCTGATCCCGACGCGACAGATGCGCTTTTCCATCAAGAGCTGAAGGCGCGGGTACTGGCCGTACTCCACACGCTTGAGGAGCGGGAGGCAGCGGTCATTACGATGCGCTTCGGCCTGACGAGCGGAGACGCGATGACCCTGGCTGCTGTCGCGAAAGCGTGCGGCGTGACCCGCGACCGCGTCCGCCAGATCGAGGTCGCGGCTATGAGGAAGCTCAAACACCCGTCCCGGTCCAACGTCCTGCGGCAGTATCACTGTGCCGGCGGGAACCCATCCGGCGCGGAGACGGCGCCGATATCCGCACCGGTATCCGCACCGGTATCCGCACCGGTGTCCGCGCCGGAGTCCGCACCGGTGTCCGCGCCGGAGCAGCGAGTCTGACCAAGAGACTGTCGATCCTCCAGCCGTTCGCCGAAGACGGCCGCCATATGGGGTCCGCCGGGCTCCGTCACGACGCTCCCGCCCAGTTACTTCCACGCGGGCCAGCCGGCACCCCCGGAATTCCGAGGAATCCCGCAGTTTCCTCGAGCCGAAACGGGTTCCGGAACCGAGTAACTGGGCTGGAACGTCGTCACCGGGGCTACCAAACAAGATACCGGGAGCCTGGACGAACCCAGCAGCCCCGCCACTGAGCATGCCCAGCGGCGGGGCTTCGTGGTTGCGGGCCGGCAGATTCGTTGGGGCGTGTGGCAGACGAGGCGGCCATCTGCAACCGCGGCAGATGGGGCGGCCACCGGGTCACCGATTCGCCGAAGATGGCCGCCAAGGGAGGTGCCATAGCGGCCGTCTGTGGCAAATGGGCAAAGATGGCCGTCTTGGGAGGCTTCGTACCGGCCATCTCTGGGAAATGGGCGCCCGCCAGCAGTCCCAGCCACCTGTCCCCGGACATGACATGTCTGGAAGATCAATCGATGGCCCGCAGCGGCAACATTGCCCGGCTCATAACCTCTCTGCGGAAATTCGCCGCGTAGGCGCTGCCGGGCTGACGCTGAAGGCCACATTCTTCGACGCGGGGCTGTCCACATTCCCATGAGAAACGTAGAATTCGCCTTCCGCACCAGCGACAACAGCACTGCCCGACGTGGCGGTCACGCCGTCGAGCCGTCCGATGCCTGTTGACGTCGGGCGGTGCGCCCGGCGAGCAAATCGCAAGCCCTGCCGGCGGTGAGAGCCGGCAAATGCTCCAGGCCCTCGGATACCGGCACCTGCGCCTCGGCAGCCGCCATGAGGACCTCGCCCACGGCCGTTCGGGCCACTCCGGGGTCAATCCCCCACGTGACGCCCTCGCGAACCAAGTGGTCGAGGGTGATGTAGTTCAAACGGGACTGGCCCGCAACAGAATGCCCAGCGTTGGAGCTCCGCGCATATAGGAGCAGCGTCGGCGCGGCGTCGTAGAGAGGCGCCAGCAAAACCTCACCCGTTTCGCGGATCGACACCGAATAGTTTTTGGAATGGGCGTCACCATTGCCGATTAGGACATTGAAGGCCACAGTTTTCAGAAGATCAGCCTTGAAGGACGCCGGGTTTCGTGTGTGCGGCGAACCGGCTGCGGCCACCTGCGCAAGGCGGGACGGTGCTGCCGTCGACTGGTCGCACTTCGCCACGGACGCGAGCCCGAGAACCTGGGTGAAATCCTCCTGGTGAATTCTGAGGTGTTCTTTGGTGCGGTCGTAACGCTCAACCACCAGGGCATCCCTCTTGCCGAACCGGTCCCTCCGCGTCGTGGCTGCGGAAAGGCCTGCGGCCCGGGCAAGTTCCAGCGCCCAGTGCTCAGCGGCCAGGAGATGCGGAATGGGCGAATCAAGAGGGTCAGGCTTGATGATGTGTGTGGATGCCGCGCCCCGGGCCGGCCAATACCAGCGGCCGCCCGCGCGGGACAACAGGATCTTAGATTGAATGCCACCCAGTGAAGCGGTGATGGCGAAGTTCTCCGGCAGATCCCACGCGGGCAGGGACTCAACCGCAGTCACCACTTCCGCCTCCGACATGGGCAGCAACTCCCCGGACCCAGCAGGATCCACGCCTTCAGGAAGAACCTGCACCGCTCCGGCGCAGTCCGCACCGACGGCCGCAAGCAGCGCCTTGATGTCCGTGGAGGCGACCTTGTGCAGTTCAGCGAGGTGCGCGCGCACCTGGCCCTCCGGCAGGAGTCCGTCGAAGAAGTTCAGGACCGCCGGGCCAGCGATGGGTTTCGACTGCAGCGGCAGCGATAGCGAAAGGAGTGCCGCACCCGCACCATATTCAGCGACGAGATCCGGCAGGTATTCCAGCCGGGGACGCAGTGAGGTCCCCGTGAGCCAGGCAATCTGCCGCCCGTGCAGCCAGACGGCAAGCCGCCCCGCGCGCGTAGTCACCGCTTCAGGTCCAGGCGCGAGAACCGTGGGATGAGGGCAATGTCCCGTTCAAGGGCACGCACCGCGGCGAAGGCCGTCCCGAGGGAAACGTTCTCTCCTTGCTCCAGCCGGACAATTGTGTGGCGGCTGGCATTGATGAGCTCAGCCAGCCCGCTTTGGGTCAATCCGTGTTCCTGCCGGGCGACCCGGACCGATGCCCCGAACGACTTGGCATCCACTGCCCGGAAGAATGGAGTCTCAACCCGATGTTCCATATCTTCACCATATCAAGAAGCATGTGCGGATGGTGAAGATCATGACCTTTTGAAAGTGGGCGACATGTCCAACCTCTTCACCATGCCATGTATCCGGTGCGGAGACGACGCCGATATCCACGCCGGTGTCCGCGCCGGAGGAGCGAGTCTGATCAAGAGACTGTAGGTCCTCCAGCCGTTCGCCGAAGATGGCCGCTTTGAGGGTCCTCAGGGCTTCGGCACGACGCTCCCGCCCAGTTACTTCCACGCGCGCCGTCCGGCACCCCCGGAATCCCGCGGTTCCCTCGAGCCGAAACGGGTCCCGGAACCCAGTAACTGGGCTGGAACGTCGCGACCAGGCGGACAGCCGCGGCTTCCGGCGCGGCGATAAAGTGTTCACCGAACGTCCAGATCGCCGAACACGGCAGTCCATCTCGCCTCCGTAGGGTTGACGGGTCGCCGGCGCAACGCCGGCAACCGTCACCCAGGAGGAACCATCACTATGCGCACAGTCCTGACTGCCGCGGCCGCCGCCGCGCTCATCGCCTCCCTGGCGAGCCCCGCCGTCGCCGCGTCGAACCCGGAAGCCGGCTCCGCGCCGTCGTCGAACGCTGCCGGAACCGCTGCCGCAAAGGCAACAGCCAGAATCAAGACCAACGAGAGCAACGGTTCCTTTGACCTGCAGTCCCACCGCGGAGGCCGCGGCGAGTGGACCGAGGAATCCCTGGCCGCCTTCGCCAACTCGCTGAAGCTCGGCGTGACCACCCTGGAACTGGACACCCATCTGACCAACGACGGCAAGGTCATCGTCTGGCACGACGACACCATCCAGGCCGACAAGTGCACGGACACTGCGCCGGCCACGCCGGGCGACGCCGCCTTCCCGTATGTCGGCGACCGTGTCGCGGAGCTGTCGCTTGCCCAGGTCAAGACGCTGGATTGCGGGTTTACCCAGCTCAAGGGCTACCCGGAGCAGGACGTGATCGAGGGCAACCGGATCGCTGAGCTCAAGGACGTGTTCGGGCTGGTTCGCGACGCCGGCGCCAAGAAGGTCCGCTTCAACATCGAGACCAAAGTGGAGGACGGGAAGTCCGGCGGCGAGGGCATGGTGGCCCTGACCAAGGCAGTGGTCACGGAGATCCAGGCCTCCGGCATGGCCAAGCGAAGCACGGTGCAGTCGTTCGACTGGTCGTCGCTGAACCTGACTAAGAAGATCGCCCCGGAGCTGCCGCTCGCTGCGCTGTCCAGCGGCGACGCCTGGCTGGAGGTCGGGAAGCCCGGCGCCAGCCCCAACCTCGGCGGCATCGACATCGACACCTACGGCGGGTCCCTCGCGAAGGCAGCGGCGGCCCAGGGATACGACTCCATCTCCCCCGCCTTCCGCTCCGTCACCGCCGGTATGATCACCGAAGCCCATGAGCTCGGCCTGCCGGTTATCCCCTGGACCGTCAACACCACGGCAGACATGAACCGGCTGATGGACCTTGGCGTGGACGGCATCATCAGCGATTACCCCACCCGCCTGCGCACCGTCATGGAAGAGCGCGGACTGAAGCTGCCCAAGGCCTACTCAGCAAAGATCTAGAAGCACGACGGCGGGGGCGGCCTCTCGGGGCCGCCTCCGCCGGTGGTTGCCTCCGGTTCCTCGCGGTTGCCTGCGGTAGGGATCTGCTTCGGCTTTTGCCGTCCATGCCTCACCTTTGATCTGGACTCCGATGGGTGCGGTGAACGCATGGTCGACGGGCTGGGGCAAGTCGGACACCTATCTTCCGTCCGGATACAGGAGCAACTACGCCACGGTGTCGTCCTGCAGCCGGGGAGGTCCAAATGCGGTGCCGCCGAGGCGTGACCGAAGAGTCGGCAGGCCGGGACCCTGGAGGTCCTCAAGGTAAGGAACGCGTCCGGCCATCGTCATCACCAGCGCGAGGGTCGACCCGGTAACAAGCGGTCCCGTACCCGCGGTGAAGGGCCCGTCATCTGCCTTCAACTGGAGGCCTGCAGCGTGCGTGCGGCTGGCAACTGTGAAGTTGCGGCGCGCGTAGAACTCCGCGACGGGTGTCAACGCGTCAATGCTCGGAGTACGGGGAAGTCCCAGCGGGTGGCGGATGTCTTGCGCGTGCACCACTACCTCCCCCAGATAGGCCGGAGTGTCGGAGGACGGTGCGACGCTGCTGTTGATGACGGCGCGAAACCGGACCAGGGTTTCGGCCGAAGTGCTACCGCGGTGCTCCTCCAGTCGGCGCTGGTTGTGCACGTCAGGGCGGAAGCGTGCACCGAGCATGCTGCGCAGCCACTGCCACTGGTTCAGGCTCGCTGCGGCAGTGAGATGCGCGACGACTTGCTCGACATCCCACCGCCCACATAGAGTTCCGTGATGCCACTGCTCCGGGCTAAGGATTGCCAGGTCCTCCGCCAGCGCGGCGCGCACAGCATGCGCTAGAGCCCAAAGGTGGTTGTCCGAAGATTTCGCCATGACGTCTGCCTCTTTCTAGTCGACTTTCGTGGCTTCGCTACCACGCTCGCTTCTTCTAGACGCATTCAAGCACAGCAACTCATCGGTGGGACGAAAACTCCTCAGAGAATGAAGGTTCGTCCAGCTGAAGGATCCGCAAGCTGTTGATGTGTTCTAAGACCGGTGGGAGGGGCGTTGTACGTCTTCATCGGCACACCGGCGCCGCGACAGCCGAGCACGGCGAGCGTGGCGTCCAGGTATCGGGTCTTCCATTGGATGACGGCGTTGAGGACCAGGCCACGGGGCTCCGAGCTGGTCCTCCTGGCCTCCCCAGACAGGACTGCTGTATCTCTGGCCACACGCGGGGCCCGGCTGCTACCGTGGGCATCACGGACGCTGTTCGTCCGCTCACCGAGGAGCACCCCATGGCGCGCACAGCCAGGACCGCCGACGACAGCATCCGCCGTCTTCGCCCGTACAACCTCGTAGCCGGGTCCCTGCACCTGGTCCAAGCCATCGTCTTTGCGATCATTCTGGCAATGCTGAGCACCCAGGTCACCTTCGGTGTGACAGCTGACTACCTCTCAGGTCCGCCCGGCTTCCCGCTGCCGCCTGAGCGCGTGGAACTCTTTGCCGTGAACGTGGGCGCGGGTGTTGTCCTGTTCCTCGCGCTCTCCGCGCTGTTCCACTTCGCCGTCGCATCACCCCTGTTCTTCCCGCGCTACGGTGCCGGGCTCAGGGCCAACCACAACTACTTCCGCTGGGTGGAGTACTCGCTCAGCTCGTCGGTGATGATCTGGCTCATCGCCCAGACCACCGGGATCACCGATATCGCCGCCCTGTTCTCACTCTTCGCCGCCAACGCCGCGATGATCGGCTTTGGCGCACTGCAGGAAAAATACGAGAAGCCCGGCAGCGGCAATTTCCTGCCCTTCATTCTGGGGTCCATGGCCGGGGCGGTGCCGTGGATCGTGATCCTGATCTACTTCTTCTCCCCCGGGTCGACCAGCACGGTGGAACCGCCCGCCTTCGTCTACGGCATCATCATCTCGCTGTTCCTGTTCTTCAACACGTTCGCGATCAACCAGGTGCTCCAATACCGCCAGGTGGGGCCGTGGCGCGACTACCTCTACGGCGAACGGGTCTACATCACCCTCAGCCTCATCGCCAAGACCGCCCTCGCATGGCAGGTGTTCTCGGGCGCCATCATCCCGGCACTGACCAACTGACCGCACCGCGCGCGCCGGGAATGAGACGCCCAGGGAACACGCCGCGCCGGCCGGAGCGCCGGTGACCGTCCGGGCTGCGGCTTAAGCTGGTCGCATGCCACCGACTCCGTCTCCAACACCGGTGGAGGTCTTTGTCTACACCGGCCCAGCCGAGTGGTGGCAGATTCTTGCCGCTCTGGGGCCGCTGGCGGTGATCCTCGGTGCCGTCATCGCCGGGGTCATCGGCTGGCGGACCCTGGAGCAGAAAGCCGAAGCGGACAACCGCGCCGAATGGTGGAGGCGGACCCAATGGGCCCTGGACGCCGTCTACTCCGGGGACACGAACCGCGGCACCATAGGGCTGAAGGTCCTCAAAATCCTGGGTGACAGCGAACTGGCCGGCGACGGGGAGCTCGCCGTCCTCGAAGCCGCATCGGAAAAGTCTCTCGACCACGCGGCCCAGGTCCGTGCGGCCCGCGCAAAGGCCGAAGCGCAATCGCCGCACGCCGCCGCCACACACGCCGCGCCCACATCCACTATGCGCGCGCACGCAGAACCGGAAGCAGCCTTCGACGACGGCCTCGCCATGCAGATCGCGGCGGCCCAACTCCGGGAAGTCACGGACCGTCGGCTTAGCAAGGTGACCCCTGAATGGGTCACGGACCTCGCCCACGAACAGTCCCCCGGCCATACCGCATGAGCGCTGCCGGGCCGGCGTCCCGACGCCCCCCTCTTCAGCCATAGCCGGATCCTTTATGACGGCCACGGCCCGGCCGAGCGAGACAGGTCCACCTGCGGGCCGGTACCGTTAAGCCGTGACAACCACGTACCCGCCCCAGCTCGCCGCCCCCGCGATCAGCTCTCTTGTGGGCAGTACCTCCCTGAGCCGCGGCCGCATCTATGCGCGCAGGGGCGCCGTTTCCGACGTCGAGTGGTATCCCAAGTCCCTGCAGCTGAAGGCCAGGGTCCAGGGCAACCGCGGCGCCCCCTACCGGACCAAGGTCTCCTTCAAAGAGGGTAAGAGCGGTTTGGCTCCTGAATGGGGCGATTGCTCCTGCCCTATGCGCGCCAACTGCAAGCATGTGGCCGCTTTGCTCGTGGAAATCAGCAGCGGGTACACCGTCGATAAGCCGGCGCTCCTGGATCTTCCGCCGGCCGCTGCAGGCGCCAACGCTCCCGTGCAGCCGGCCACGCCGAAGCAGGCGGCGCCTGGAAAGCAGCCCGCGTCCACCGCCCCGAAAGCCGCCCCCAAAGCCGCCCAGAAAGCACTTCAGAAACCCGTCGTCCAGAAAGCTGTCCAGAAGAAGGCGCCTCCCGCTCCCTGGCAGGAGCAGATCCAATCCCTTCTTCACCCGGAGGCGACATCACGGTATACGGGTTTCGCCGGCGGACAGGGACTTCGCGGCGCCAGCAAGCCAACGCTGAAGCTCGGTGTGCAGCTGGAACTGCAGGAGTCCGGTGCCAGCCAGCCGTCCTGGTCCCAGCGTGCCCGCGTTGACCCGTGGCAGAACCAATCCGCCTTGCCGGTCAGCCTGACCGCCAGGCCGGTGCGGCAAAATGCCAAGGGCAAGTGGGTGGCGGGAAACCTGCGCTGGGATACCTTCGGGCGGACGTATTACGGATACCAACTCGAGGAATTCAGTCCGGAACAGATTCGTTGGATGCGCATCTTTGCCACGCTCTTCGCTGCCGAAGGCACGCAACTGCCGTACACGCACCTGCCGCTGGAACGCTTCGACAGCCCGTTGCTCTGGCAGCTCCTCGCCCAAGCCCATGACATCGGTGTGGCGCTGGTGTCCGCAAAGTCCGGCGACGCCGTCGTGGTTCATGAGCCCGTCACCATTTCGCTGGACATCCGCGCTCACGACGGCGGGCTGCGGCTGGCACCGCACGTTAGCGGCGGCGGCGTCGACGCCGACGGTGGTTCCGTGGATCCCGCCGCGATGGGCGTCATTGGCCAGCCCGGCCACGGACTGTTTTGGTGGGACGCCGGCACGGGGCCGGAAACCTCCACGGCAGCCCGTGGTCTCCAGCTGGCCCCGAGCACGGCTCCCGTTCCCGACGCCGTCCGGCCGCTGATCCGCCACCGCACGGAGCTGTTAGTTCCCGCGGCGGCCCGCGATGCCTTCCTGGGTGCCAGTTTCCCGCAACTGGCCCAGGCAGCAGACCTCATCTGCAGCGATGACTCCGTGGAGCTGCCGCAGATTCTGCCGCCGGAGCTGGTGCTGACAGCCGCCCACGTCCCGCGTGACGCCTCCTCGGACCGGGGGCCGTCCGGCCGGACCCAGCGCCGCCCCAAGGCAGGAGCGCCGCAGGATCCCGGCGCGCTGCAGCTTCACTGGCACTGGGAGTACGCGTCCGCGGGCATCGTCACCCGCCAGCCGCTGCCCGACGTCGGCACCGGCACCGGCTACCGCGACCACCCCGTGGAAGCGCAGCTCCTGGCCCGGGTAGCCGGGATCCTGGCCCCGTTTCCGGCTGCCTGGCAGGAGCAGTTCCCGGACACTTCGTCCGGCCACCCGGGCAGCACTGCGCCGGCGGTGCTCACCAACGTCGCCGCCGCCCGGTTCACTACCGAGGCGCTGCCCGCGCTGGAACAGCTAGAGCACGTCCGGGTGGACACCACGGGCCAGGTGCCGGACTACAACGAGCTGACGGACACGCCGCTCATCGGCATCAGCACCAAGGGAACGGACGACGGCGACTGGTTTGACTTGGGCGTCACGGTCACCCTGGGCGGGGAAGACGTTCCCTTCGACCACCTCTTCCGCGCTCTGGCTGCGGGCGAAGAACACCTGATGCTCTCCAACGGCAACTATTTCCGGCTCGACCAGCCCGAGTTCCTCCAGCTGCGCCGGCTGATCGAGGAAGCCAGGTCGCTGCAGGACCACGAAGGGCCCCTGCGGATCAGCCGGTACCAGGCCGGGCTCTGGGACGAGCTCGAGGAGCTGGCCGCCACCGCCGAGCAGGCCGAATCCTGGCGGCGGAGCGTCGGCGGACTGCTGAAGTTCTCGGAGCTGCTGGATGTGCCGCTGCCGTCCGGAATCAACGCATCGCTGCGCCCCTATCAGCAGGACGGCTTCAACTGGCTGGCCTTCCTGTGGGAGCACGGCCTAGGCGGCGTGCTCGCGGACGATATGGGCCTGGGCAAAACCCTGCAGGCCATCGCCCTGATCTGCCACGCCAAGAACGGCATCGGCGCCCCGGGCCCGGACGCAGCCGCGCGCCACCCCTTCCTGGTGGTCGCCCCGACCTCCGTGGTCCCCAACTGGGCCGCGGAAATCGGACGCTTCGCCCCCGGGTTGCGCGTCACCGCCGCCACGGACACGCTGCGGCGCAGCGGGACTGATCTGGCGGAACTCACCGACGGGTCCGACGTCGTGGTTGTTTCCTATACGCTCTTCCGGCTCGACTATGAGGCCTACGCCGCCCAGCAATGGGCCGGGCTGATGCTGGACGAGGCACAGTTTGTGAAGAATCCGGCCACCAAGACCAGCCAGAACGCCCGCCGCTTCCCCGCCCCGTTCAAACTCGCCATCACGGGCACGCCCATGGAGAACAACCTGATGGAGTTGTGGTCGATGTTCGCGATCACCGCCCCGGGCTTGTTCCCGTCGTCGAAGAACTTCGCCGAGTATTACCGGAAACCGGTGGAGAAAGAGGGCGACGCGGCGAAACTGACGCAATTACGACGCCGGATCCGGCCGCTGATGATGCGGCGCACCAAGGACCTGGTGGCCAAGGACCTGCCCGCCAAGCAGGAACAGGTGCTGGAGCTGGATCTGGCGCCGCGGCACCGCACCATCTACCAGCGGCACCTTCAGCGCGAACGGCAGAAGGTTCTGGGGATGCTGGATGACATGGACAAGAACCGCTTCGCGATCTTCAAGTCCCTGACGATGCTGCGCAGGCTCAGCCTGGACGCTTCCCTGGTGGACGAGAAGTACGCGTCCGTCCCGTCCAGCAAGCTCGATGCCCTGCTGGAGCAGCTCGAAGACATCGTGGCCGAGGGGCACCGCGCCCTGATCTTCAGCCAGTTCACCGGCTTCCTGGGCAAGGCCGCCGCACGGCTTGACGCGGAAGGCATCCCCTACGCCTATCTGGACGGCAAGACCCGCCGGCGCGCCGACGTGATCGAGCAGTTTAAATCCGGCAGCGCCCCGGTGTTCCTCATCAGCCTCAAGGCCGGCGGATTCGGGCTGAACCTGACCGAGGCGGACTACGTCTTCCTGCTGGACCCGTGGTGGAATCCCGCCACCGAGGCGCAGGCCGTTGACCGCACCCACAGGATCGGCCAGACCCGGAACGTCATGGTCTACCGGCTGGTGGCCAGGGACACCATCGAGGAGAAAGTCATGGCGCTCAAGGAAAAGAAGGCCAAGCTGTTTACCGCTGTGCTGGACGACGACGCGATGTTCTCCTCGGCCCTGTCGGCGGAGGACGTGCGGGGATTGTTCGACAGCTGACGCAGGCCTGCGGGTGGGCGGCTGATGCGGGTGGGCGGCTGGCAGGCTGAAAGAGCAGCCGGCCGCCCCCGGGTAGGCTAGTGGCAGAGAAAAAGGGCAGATTGTGAGGGCGCCGGGCCCAGTGCCGGCCGCCCCTCGGCTCGAGCCGCCGGCTGTAAGTGAAAGAGAGAACATGCAAGTTTCAACCCTGGTTTGGGCCCTGACGATCGCCGGAATCGCGGGCCTGCTGGCCTTCGACTTCTTCTTCCACGTGCGGAAAGCCCACACGCCCACCCTGAAGGAATCGGCCATCTGGTCGTCCATCTACGTCAGCATCGCCCTGTTCTTCGGGGTCGGCGTCCTGATCTTCGGCGGCGTCGAGATGGGAACGGAGTACTTCGCCGGCTACGTCACGGAGAAGGCCCTGTCCGTGGACAACCTCTTTGTCTTCCTCATCATCATGGCCAGCTTCCGGGTTCCCCGCGCCGATCAACAGAAGGTGCTGCTGTTCGGGATCGTCTTCTCGCTGATCGCGCGGACCGCGTTCATCTTCCTCGGCGCCGCCCTGATCAACAGCTTCTCCTGGGTCTTCTACATCTTCGGCCTCATCCTGCTGCTCACCGCGGGTAACCTGCTCCGGCCGGATTCCCACGACGACGACTCGGACGGACTGATCGTCCGCCTGGCCAAGAAGTTCCTCCCCGCCTCCTCGCACTACGACGGCGACAAGATGTTCACGATCGAAAACGGCAAACGCGTCCTCACCCCGATGCTCCTGGTGATGATTGCCATCGGAGGGACGGACATCCTCTTTGCCCTCGATTCAATTCCGGCGATCTTCGGCCTGACCCAGAACGTATTCGTCGTCTTCACGGCCACGGCGTTCTCGCTGATGGGCCTGCGGCAACTGTTCTTCCTCATCGATGGCCTGCTGGACCGGCTGATCTACCTCTCCTACGGCCTTGCCGCCGTCCTCGGATTCATCGGGGTGAAACTGGTCCTCCACGCCCTGCACGAGAACACCCTGCCGTTCATCAACGACGGCGAACACGTCAAAGTCCTCGAGATCAGCACCGGTGCCTCACTTACGGTCATCCTCGGAGTCCTCACCGTCACCGTCCTGGCCTCCATCTTCAGCCCCAAGGGCAAGGCCAAGAACGCCGTCTCCGGTGCCAAGCGGCACGCCACCGACTACCTGGACCTCAACTACGAAACGGACATCGCGGAACGGGATGCGATCTTCACCAAGATGGTCACCGAAGAGGAGCAGCTGCGGAAGCTGCCGGAGAAGTACAAGCGGCTCATCCACGATGAGACCGAGTTCATGGACCTGCTGCACCGCGCCCACGCCGAGCACGACAAAGCCCTCCAGCGGGAGGAACAGCGCTAGCTGCCGCGGGCGACCCAGCGCCGGCCGGGCCTAGCGGCGGCCTAGCGCGGGCCTGCGGGCCCAACGCGGGCCTGCTGGCCCAACACGGGCCTGCTGGCCCAACACGGGCCTACTGGCCCAACTCAGGGACATGCCCCGCGCTGGGGCCGGCGGGTGGACATACTCCCCATATGCCCACTCCGGGGTGCGAAGAATGGGCATGTTCCCCGGCCGGGCCTAGCGGCGGCCGGACTCGGCGGCGACCGGGTCGATGCCCCGCGGTTCCGCCCGCTCGTTCCGGCGGCGCACCCAGTCCGAGACATAGATCTTCGGGAGGGTCTTGGCCACCGCCAGGGCAACGTACATGACGGTGTTGATGGCAACAAAAGCTGCCAGGGTGGCGAACGCATCGCTTTGGAGCAGCTCATGCGGCAGCAGGATTCCCGCCGGCGCCACCACATGGCTGGTCATCATCATGGTCTCCCGTGAGTGGTCGGCAGGGTTACGGACTGTGTGTTTGCCGGCGACGCGGCGTGTTCCAGGTGCTTCCAGGCGGCCTGCCGGCCCAGGGACGAATCGATGACACCCTTGACGTAGACGATGTTCAGGTACATGTCGAAGACCAGCTCGGGGAAGATCAGCACCGCCAGCAGCCGGGCGCGCCAGCCGCCCCTCCACACGGTAACGACGCGTTCCACCGTGAAGATCGCGCCGAGGCCTAGCCAGAACGGGAACCAGACCCAGTCGTCCAGGGCCAGGAGCATCAGCACGATCAGCAGCAGGTAGGACCCCAACGCGATCACGCCGTAGCCGATGCCCAGCTGCTGCGCCCAATAGCGCATCGTCTGCGGAGTGAACCCATAGGCCCCGAGGTTCTCCAGTGCCCCGCGCTGCCAGCGCAGCCGCTGCGCCCACAAGGTCCGCCACGTGGGCATCAGCTCGGTAACCACGGTGCAGTCATGCGGTGAGATCATCAGCCCGCCGAGGGACTTCAAGGCAATCGTCAGTTCGTTATCCTCGGTGAGGGCCGCCGTGTCATAGACATCCCCGGGCGTACCCGGGAGGGAGATACCGCGGCTTTCGGCCACCGTGCGCAGCGCTGCCGGGCGGAAGACCGAGGCCGTGCCGGTCAGGACGAAAACCCGGCCCCGCCGCCGCCGCATGTCCCGCGCGTAGCGGACGTATTCGTTGCGCTGGAACTGGCCCAGCATGCCGTACCCCTGCTCACCGTAGAACAGGCCGCCGACGGCCATCAGGGCCCGGTCCTCGCTGAGGCGCCGCACCGCAGACTCGAGGAACCCGTCGTCGAGCTGGGTATCGGCGTCCATGATCATCACGACGTCGTTGTCCCCCTGCCCGGGCAGGACTTCACTCAGCACCTGGTTGAGGGCGCCGCCCTTCTTGTGGATGTTCCCCACCGTTTCGTAGACCTCGACGCCGGCGGCACGGCAGACGGCCACGGTCCCGTCGGTGCAGTTGTCGGCAACGACGATGACCCGCTCAGGCGGGTGTGACTGGTCCATCAGCGAAGCCAACGTCAGCGGCAGCGAGGCTTCCTCGTTGTGCGCGGGAATGAGTACCGTAACGGTCACGGGTCCGGCGTAAACGCCGCGCGTCGCCGCCATGATGACCTTGGGCGCCAAAGGTTTCGAGTTGATATTGAGCGAGCGGCGGCTGCGGTTACCGATCCGTTGCTCAAGGAGCGCCACTCCGGCCGCGAGGACCAGCGCGACGGCGATCGCAGCGGTGACCACCCGCGGTGCCGGCGCCTCGGTGGCGTAGAGCACCTTCCAGACGCCGAAGACAAGGCCCTCCACCGGGGTCTCGGAGGACATGGCACCGCCCTCGGACACCAGCGTCCAGACGGCCACGGCCGCTGCCACAACTGCGCCCGCGATCAGCAGCCCGGCGTAGCGGGGATTTGTCCGGCTGCGGCCCGGGGCCAGCTGCCCGCGCACCTCAAAGTCCCCGTCGTCGGGTCCACGGTGTTTCCTCATTTATTGCTCCTGCCACATCAACAGTCAATCTTCAATAGGCTCAGCAGCCGTCCGTCCACGCATCAAGGCCACCTCTGAAGGCTTCGGCTGAAGGCTTCGGCGCCGTCGACTCCGGCGGATGCGGTGGGCGCTGTTTTCTTACTCCTGGCCCGTCGTATCGTACTGCTGATCCCGCCACAGCAGCGACACCACAAACACCACTACACCGAGTCCCAGCATCACCAGCACCATCAGCCCCCAGTTGGCCTGGTTCACGCCCGTGCCATAGAAGATGCCGATCAGCACGGTCGCCGCGATCGCGCCGATGTATCGGCAGGTCTGGAAGATTCCGGCAGCCACCCCGCGCTCCTCGGGCCGGGTGGACACGTACATGCCCTGGCTCGAGGCGATGCTGACCACCCCGTAGGGGACGCCCAGCAGCGCGGTCAGGGCGATCACCAGCAGGATGGCGAACGATGCTGTCAGCAGCCACATCATGGCCGAGGCCACAACCAGGAGTACGACGCCGGCGACCAGCATGCGCTTCACGCCGAAGCGGTCGATCGCGCGGACTGCGAACGGCGTGACCACCACCGACATCGCCGCCAGCGGGAGCATCAGCAGCCCCACAATGCCGGGACTGTATCCGCCGTCTTCCTGCAGCAGCTGGGGAAGGCCGAAGAAAGCGAAGTAGTAGACCGCACTGAACACGGCAAAGCCGAGGTAGACCAGCAGGAGGGGGCGGTTGCGGCCAAGCAGGCGCAGGTCCAGGAACGGCGTGGCAAACCGCAGCTCGCGCCAGACGAACAGCACGGAGAGCAAAGTGCCGGCGCCCAGCAGCCACCAGCGGTAGTCCGGCAGCACATTCAGCAACGCCATCATCACCAGAACCATTGCGCCGATGAAGGCCAGGATGCCGGGGATGTCCGAGTCTCGCAGCAGATCAGCCGCCCGGCCGCGTTCACGGTCCTCATCGGCCGGTGCAAACTGCCGGACCAGGAGGATCGCCGCGAGCGCCAGCGGGACGTTGACCAGGAACAGGGCCTCCCAGCCGACGAAGCCCACCAGCAGACCGCCCACCACGGGCCCGACCGCAGCCGCCGAGGTGTTGGCCATCTGGATCCGGCCCAGCGGCCGGGTGGACTTCACGTTCGCCTGCCTGGCCAGTGCCCCGACCATAACGACGGCGCTCGGGTAGGCGGCCGCCGTGCCGAAGGCCATGAAGGCGCGGGCCACGCACAGGACCGCAAAGTTGGGCGCGAACGGAGCCACCGCGCAGGTCGCGGCCACCAAGGCCATGCCCAGCATAAAGAGCCTGCGCGGACCGAAGCGGTCCGCGAGCCGGCCCATCAACGGCTGGCCCGCCGCCGAGGTCAGATAGAACGACGTGATCACCCAGGTGACGGTGGCGACGTCGAGCCCGAAGTCCGCCCGCAGCACCACCAGGGCGACGGCGATCATCGAGGAGTTCAGCGGGTTCAGGGCCGTGCCCAGGCTGAGTCCTGCGACGGCCAGGCCCGTCCGGGGAAAGTTGCTCACCGCAACAGTCTGTCCCACGGTGCCGGCCAAAATCGAACCAGGCGACAAAGTCCGCGGCGCCGGGCCAGCTGACGCGTCACGCCGGGCAGCGACAACAGAACGCCCGGTGTCAGAGGACCTTGGAAAGGAAGGCCTTGGTACGGTCGTGCTGCGGATCGCTCAGGACCTGCCGGGGCGGGCCGGCCTCCACCACCATGCCTTCGTCCATAAAGACCAGGGTGTCCGCTACTTCGCGCGCAAATCCCATCTCGTGGGTCACCACGATCATGGTCATGCCGCTCTTGGCCAGTTCCTTCATGACGTCGAGCACCTCGCCCACGAGCTCCGGGTCCAGGGCGCTGGTCGGCTCGTCAAAGAGCATGAGCTTTGGATCCATGGCCAGGGCACGGGCGATGGCCACGCGCTGCTGCTGGCCGCCGGACAGGTGCGCCGGGTAAGCATCGCCCTTGTCCCCCAGGCCCACACGCTCCAGCAGTTCCCTGGCCCGGGCGGTGGCTTTGGCCTTCGAAAGACCCTTCACCCGCATGGGTGCCAGTGCGATGTTTTCCAGGGCGGTCAGGTGCGGAAACAGGTTGAACCGTTGGAAGACCATCCCGATTTCCTGGCGTTGGAAGGCTGCTTCCTTGAGCTTCAGTTCGTAGAGCTTGTCTCCCTTTTGACGGTAGCCCACCAGTTGGCCGTCGACCGAGAGGCGGCCGCCATCAACCCGTTCCAGGTGGTTGATGCAGCGTAAGAACGTCGATTTACCCGACCCGCTGGGTCCCACAATGCAGAGAACCTCGCCGGGGTCGACTTCCAGGCTGATCCCGCGCAGCACCCTGTTGGAGCCGAAATTCTTGGAAACCCGCTCCGCGAGCACCATCGGCGCATCCGTCATCCTTTTCCTCCAAAGTCTGTTCCGAGCGGCGCTCCGGGCTGGCCGGGAACCGCCGTCGGTGCCGTTTCCGGCGTTGCCGGTTCCTTGCCCGCCTTGACCCGTCCGGTCCCGCGCGAGAAGCGCTTTTCAATGAAGTGCTGGCCCACCATCAGGGCGGAGGTGAACAGCAGGTACCAGAGGGACGCCACAATCAGCAGCGGCACCGGCGTGAACGTCACGGCGGAAATACCCCGCGACACCCCATAGAGGTCAATGCTCAACGGGATCGCCGCCACCAGCGAGGTGGTCTTAAGCATCGAGATCACCTCGTTGCCGGTCGGCGGAATGATGATCTTCATCGCCTGTGGAACAACGACGAACCGCATCGTCTGCCCCCAGGACATGGCCAGCGCCGTCGAGGCCTCTGCCTGTCCCTCGTCCACCGAGAGCAGTCCGGCCCGCACGATCTCTGACATGTAGGCGGCCTCATTCAGGGCCAGCCCGATCACCGCGGTGATAAAGAGGTTCGTGAAGACCTCATTCGGGATGGTGACCAGTGGGTCCATGAACGGAATGCCCAGCGTGAAAACGGGATAGATGAGCGAGACGATGCCCCAGAACACCAGCTGCACGTAGACCGGAGTTCCCCGGAAGATCCAGATGTACAGCCACGCCACGCTCTTCAGGACAGGGTTCGGCGAGAGCCGCATGATGGCGAGCAGCAGGCCGATGACAATCGCGCCGAACATTGCGTAAACGGTCAGCCACAAGGTCACCCAGGCGGCCTGGCTGATCCGGCGGTCAAAGATGTACTTGCCGACGTCGGGCCAGCCGTAGTCCGAGCGCTGGGCGGCGTCCAGCACAAAGACCGCCAGGCCGAGGACCAGGAGCACTGCCACCAGGATCCGCCACGGGTGGCGGAGC
Source organism: Arthrobacter sp. CG_A4 (assembly GCF_035985125.1). NCBI lineage: Bacteria > Bacillati > Actinomycetota > Actinomycetes > Micrococcales > Micrococcaceae > Arthrobacter > Arthrobacter sp. CG_A4. Next base: position 79,919 of record NZ_JAXCID010000017.1, read on the forward strand.
GGGACCGCTATTATCGGCGTCGGCTCACTCATTTTGCCGGTTTCCGGCTCGCTCAAAGCGCGTCACCCGTTGGCCGCGACGTTGAGTGTTGCCGTCTTGATGCCGCCGGATTCCACGCCCCACTTGGCCAGGATCTTGTTGTAGGTACCGTCGTCGATCAGCGACTGGAGCGCCTTCTGCAGAACCGGGGTGAAGGCGCTGTCCTTGGCCACGGGCATCCCGTAGGGTGCCACCTCAAAGGCGTTGCCGGCGGTCTGCAGCTTGTCCTTGGTCTTGGAGATCGCATAAAGAGTGACGGGCGAATCGGCGCTCATGGCGTCCACCTGTCCCACCACCAAAGCGTTGGTGGCCTGGTCCTGCGCGTCGTACTTGAAGATGGTTACGGCTGCCTTGCCGGCGTCGGTGCACGCCTTGGACTTCGCGGGTACCTCGTGCGTGTCCTGGTAGGTGGTTGCCTGGACGGCGACCTTGAGCCCGCAGGCGTTGGCGGGGTCCACGGTCTTGCCCTTGGGGGCGGCCCACTGGATGCCGGCGGAGTAATAGTTCACGAAATCCACCTGCTTTTCGCGTTCCAGGGTGTCGGTGAAGGAGGAGACGCCGATGTCGTCTTTACCGGCCTTCACCGCGGGAAGAATGTTGTCGAAGGTGCCGATATCGAAGTTGACCTTCAGGCCCATCACCTGGCCCAGGGCGTTGGTCAGGTCCACGGCCCAGCCCGCCGGCGCACCGTTGCCGTCTTTGAACTCGTTGGGCGGGTAGTTGTTCGCCATGCCGACGTTAAGGACACCGGCGGACTTGATCTTCTCCGGAAGCGACGCCGCAATGGAGTCATTCTTCTTCACCGCAACGGCGTCTGCCGATCCGGACGCGCCGGCTGTGGCGGCCGGTTCGCTGTTATTGACGCAGCCTGACAGCGACATAGCCGTGACTACGGTGAGAACGGGAAGCAGGTATCGAGTGCGCATGGTTTCCTTAGCTGTTCAGGGGTTCTTCGGACTCCCGCAACGTCGCGGGATGGCACGGTGTGCCACATTCGGAACTGACTAGTGCATGGAGCTCGCGGCTGTTGCTTCGAGGACTTCGGGGGAATGACGGATGTCCCGAAGAATTTCCCCGCCCCGCGCCTTCAGCTCAGGAATGCTGGAAACCCCCACCAGCGTCATCGTACGCCGCAGTTCATCCGAGAAGATCTCAATGATGCGCCCGACACCCGGCGAGCCGGCCGCCACCAGGCCGTACAGGTAGGCCCTACCGATCGAACAGGCATCGGCTCCGAGCGCCAGCGCCTTGACGATGTCGCTCCCCCGGCGGATCCCGGAGTCCACGTAGATCTCGATCGACGCGCCCACCCGCTGCCTCGATTCCTTCAGGACATCCATGGGGCTCAGCATGTGGTCCAGTTGGCGACCGCCGTGATTGCTCAACTGGACGGCGTCGATGCCAATGCCGGATGCCTTCGCGACGTCGGCCGGGTTGACGCAGCCCTTGAGCACGATCTTGCCGTGCCAGGCCTGCCGTAGGGCCACCAGTTCCTTCCATCCGCTGCTCGCCTCCGAGTGGCCAAGGATGTGCTGCCACATGGTGGGGGTGACCACCGAGGAGGCCGCGGAGCCTTCCGCCGACAGATTCGGGAAACTGATACCTTCGGACATCAGGAAATTCACCCACCAGGACGGGCGTCGGGCAATATCCGCGATGGTGGACAGCGTCAGCGCGGGAGGAGCCGTGAATCCGTTGCGCAGATCGCGCTCTCTGCCGCCCAGCGCCCGCGTATCGACGCCGACGATCAGAGTGTGGAACCCGGCAGCCTCGCAGCGCGCCAGTTTCTTCTTGAGTACCTGGTCGTCTGAGGTGAGTCCGAAGTTGAACCAGCGGTCGAGGTTCGGGTGCTGCTCCGCGATCGTTTCCATCGGCACGGTGCTCAGGCCGGCCAGTCCGTAAGGGACGCGGGCCAGGTCCGCGGCGGCCGCGACAGCCAGCTCGCCGTCGGGATGGAACAGCCGGGTGGCCCCGGTGGGCGTCAGGGTGAGCGGCAGGGCAGTGGCTTTTCCGAGCAAGGTGGTACTGGTATCCGGGCCCGAAACCGGGCCCCAGCTGGGCATAAGGGCCCAGGAGTCGAAGACGGTTCGATTCCGGCGGAGCGTCACCTCGTCCTCGGATCCGCCGTCCAGGTAGTCAAAAATCCCGGACGGCAGGACTTTCCGGGCAGATTGCCGGTATTGCTCAACATTAAAGGCGTCTGCCAGCACCCGGCGTCGTCGTGAGAAGACCGGGGCCTTCACCTGGATGAGCTGCCGGGCGTCGCTGATTTCACTGAGGGCCTCTCCTGTGGCTGTGCTGCGTTAGGGTTCAGCATAGAAACTCAGCCACCGTGCCACTATGGAGATAGCGACAAAGTGAGGGGACCATTATTAGCAACAACTACCAAACGGCTCAGACGGTTGCGGAGTGACGGCGCGCCCGGCGGCGGAAAGGCACGCTCTGCCGACGCTGGCAGATGTGGCCCGTTCGGCTGGTTCCGAAATTGTCAGCCTCGTTGAAATGCCGGCCGATGACCAGCAGATCGTAGCGGGCTCCGTGCTATACGACTCGACGGCCCGGCCTGCCAGGTTCCCGGGGGCTGTCGCCTTGGCCATCGGTCTCTCACTGTCCGGCAAGCGTCTTGGCGTGAAGGTGCGGGAGCTCAGCGACGCCGGGTATGCGGCAATTGTCTACAAATCCAACGGCGTCTCGGACGCGGCGCTGAGGGCGGCCGCACGAGAAACGGGGATGGCCCTCTTCCGGGCCTCCGACTCGGTGCCGTGGAACCAGCTGGCTGAGATCATGGACGCCGCCGTCGTCCCGCACCGGCAATCGGGACGCACGCTGGTGGACATACGTCCGGGTGACCTGTTCGATCTGGCCAACACGGTTGCGTCCCAGGCCGGCGGTGCCATTGCGATCGCCGATCCGGAGCAGACAATTCTGGCGTATTCAACCCTCCCCGACCAGCCCATTGATGAGACGCGCAGGAGTTCCATCCTGCGGCTGCATGTGCCGCACTCCGTTGAAACTGACAAGGACTACCGCCGCGTCCATGCCGCCACCGAGGTGTTGAACGTGGCGACGGCGGATCCCCTGCTCCGGCGGACAGCCATCGCCATCCGGGCCGGCGACTCCGTCCTGGGCTCGCTGTGGCTCCTGGAACGGGCGGAGCACCACAACGAGGACGCAGACCGGATCCTTCGTGAAGCCGCCAATGTTGCGGCGCTGCATATCCTGCACAAGCGGACCACCTACGTCTCGAACCTGACCCGCCAGATAGATTTGGTCCAGCCGTTGCTGTTCGAGCCGCAACGCGCGGAGCTGGCCGCCATCAGGCTGGGGATCTCGGCGGCGTCCATCCGCGTCGCGGCCGTTGGCATCTGGCCGACCGATGCCATCGCAGCCGAGACCCTGCAATCCAGGCTCCGGCTCTTCGACACCATCCGGACCGCCTGCGCCATCCGGCTTCCCTCGGCCATCTGCGGGCTCGCGGACAACATCGTCTACATTGTCCTCCCGCAAACCACCGAATCCTCACGGCAATTTCAGCGGGCCGCGATTCTGAAAATTGTGCAGAATGCCCGTCGGCTGCTCTCACGCCCAGTTCTGGCCGCGCTCGGGACAGCAGCCGGGATCGACAGTCTCGAAGACTCGCGGGTCAACGCGGAAATCGTGTTGTCTGAACTGGTACGCAACGTTACCGAGGGCCGGATTTCCGCCGATTCCGATGACATCGTGGCCGACGACGACTCGCTCGGCTCACGCCTGCAGCTACGCCAGCTAGTGTCTTCGCTGACGACGTCGGGCCAATTGCCCGGTGCCCATGCCCTCAAGATCGCAGGGTACGACGAACAGCATAAGAAGCGGTTCGGGGAGACCATTCACGCCTACCTGAACTGCGGCGGCAACGCCATTGATGCCGCGACGTCCCTCGGCGTGCATGTCAACACCGTCCGTTACCGTTTGTCCCGCGTGCAACCCCTCTTCGGCATCGACCTGGCCGATCCCGAAACGCGTCTGCTCGTGTGGCTGCAGTTGTGGGCGAGGCACAATTAGTGGCCCTGCGCCGTTCGAGGACTAATTGTCCTGGTTCCTACCTGCTGATTTTGGCGACGGTCATCAGGATCGCCGAGTCCTCTTCCGCTTCCAGGCTGTGCAGCCCGTCGGGCACGATTAATAGATCGCCGGCTTTGCCCTGCCAGGACTCCTTCCCTGCGCGCAGACGGACACAGCCCCGGAGCACAAACACGGTGGCTTCGCCGGGGTTCTGGTGTTCGCTTAGCCGGGTGCCCGCCTTGAACGCCATGACGGTCTGGCGAAGGACTTTCTCGTGCCCGCCGTACACAGTGTCCGCGGCCCGGCCGCTGCCCGCCGCGAGAGCCGCCGCGATCTGCTGACGGGCCAGTGCATCAATCGATATCTTCTGCATGAGGCCACCGTACCGACAATCCGGCCCGGTGCCGAGGGCCCACATTCGAAAGACCCGAGAGTCAGAGTCGCGCAGGAGTCGAATCGAGGTATGACCCAACACTCACCCGCTGCCGGCGCATTCACAGTCAATGTTGATGGCGGGTTAGGCCGTTACGGAATCCCGGCCTTTACAGCCCTATTGATCGTTGTCGCATGGAGGTAGGTGCTGGTCATGGTGATCGACTCGTGGCGGCCCAGAGCGCGGTCAAGGCGATATCGATGCCGGCTCGCTGCAACCGCATCTCGGCGGTGTGCCGCGGTGTGTGGTGGCTCGGTTGCACGCCAGTGCGGGGCGGGAGGCTATGACGGCGGTCGCCGTGTGGCGGACACGATGTTCCATAGCGTTACGGCTGGCCGCGCCCCCAGCCGGAGTCGTTAACCACGGAGCATGGATGGGACCCACCTTGTTCGTCGATCACCGGATTAGTCCCGGACCGTGTCTGCTAGGGAAAGGTCTTCGACATTCACGCGTGCAACAGAAAGGTCCCGGTTCAACACATATGCACGTTTTTGGCCATGGTTAAAGACAATTGCTTGGCGGGGCTCCTTGAAGCCACCGAGTGTTTTGACTACCGTATTTGCGGTGACGTCGATTACGTCAATAGTGCTGTCGGCCTTATTGCTGGCAAAGAGAAGTTTGCTGTCCGGTGATAGGGCGGCACCGTACGGTTCGCGGCCGACCTCGATTTCGTTCGTTATATCGCCCTTACGTAAGTCCACCACGGAGATACTGTTCCGCCCGCTGTTTGCGGCATATAGCGTGTTCCCATCAGCGGTCACAGAGATTCCCCGGATCATGGAGAATCCGGTCAGTTCGTGGATAATCTTCCTGCTGGCGGCGTCGACAACGGTGACCTTATCACCCTTGAAGTTTGGCTCTCCTGACAGAAGTGTGGGTCAGGGATTGTGTGCTAAGGGGCATGGGTAACCCGATAGATTTGGGAGTTCCTACACAACCAATCTTCGGAG